>JBAZZW010000007.1 GCA_041658625.1 Actinomycetota bacterium | reverse complement strand
CCATAGTACCGGTGACTGTGCCGGTGGAAATGCCGGATCAAACAATAACGGCAGTGGATGCTTATGATTTGGCATTAGCCAGGGCGCGTGCATGGGATACGGAGGCAAAACTTTCCAGAATTAATTCGGCACCGGATAACACCAGCGCGCAAGGCCGCGCCGATAACTGGGAACTCTTGTATACTTCAGAAAATAAAAAAGGCTTGGCATACCGCGTAAACATCGCTGACAAAAACGTGATTGACGGCGCCGAGATTCCTTTTTTTGGCGCGGGGGGAGAATTGCCGCAAAATTTGCTGACCTCCGAGGAGGCAATCGCCAAGGTGAGGCAGATCGGCGGCTACGAGAATGAGCCGATTCTGTCCGTGGAAATGATTTACGACCAAGGGGCGAAACTCTGGTTTTGGGGGGTAAAGACCGTCCGCGGCGTAATATCGGTTAAAGCGACTAAATAAAAATATTATGAAGCCAGACAAAAAAAGGGAAGCAGGCATTTTTAAATGGCTGATAATCCATTTGCTTTTAATCATGGTTTTATTTTCCAATTTAGCGCCGGTAATATTCAATAAAATCGGCTTAAATCAACTGGCGGAAAATTTAAAAATTAAAGAAGCGCTGGCGGCAGTTCAATATGTCGGAGGCGCATCCGGCACAGGAACCGGCGCAACCTATAGCGTCTCGCTCACCGGCTTGACAGGAGGCGTTGGCAGCGCCGCCATAGCAGGTGATCTGGTCATCGTGGTTACCGGCTGGGCGAGCGCGGCTGATGGAAACCCCGGCGTTACCACACCTACGGATTATACCGAAGAGTATGACCTTTATAAAAGCGACACCAGAGATGTCAATGTCAGCGTCAACTGGAAAATTATGGGGGGAACCCCAGATACTTCTGTTACGGTAAGCGGCTTTAATAATGCGGCTAACGGCGGCGCTACCGTGGTTCATGTCTGGCGAGGAGCAGATCAGACAACGCCAATGGATGTTGCCCCTCCTGTTGGCGTCACCGCAGGCAACGCTTCATCACCAAACAGTCCGGCTATCACCCCAATTACGGCTGGCACGTATGTTTTAACCGTTGGTATGGGAACGGGCGATGCTACGCCGTTGACGAAAACCGCTCCGACCGGCTATGGCGATGCGGTATCTGTCGCGGGTACCGGCTCTACAATGTCGGCCATCGCGAATATCGCGTCTATGGCGTGGAGCAGCGGAGCGGAAGATCCTGCGGCATGGACGGGCGGTGAAACCAGCACCTCGGACTCGTGGGCCGCTGGCACTTTGGCGATTCGGCCGGTGGAGACAACTCCGCCGACGCCCGATCCAATGACTTTTGCCACCACTCCCACCAACGATAGCCCCACGCAAATCAGTGCCACTTCCACCACCGGTTCCGATGCCACTACGCCGATAAACTATTTTTTTACGCTTGATAACACCAACTGCGGCGCAGATGCCGGCACCGGCGGTAATTCCAGTTCTTGGCAAGCGGGCGTTGCCTATTCCGATAGCGGGTTGCAACCTAACAAGTGTTACGGCTATACCATTACCGCCCGAGATTCGGTTTCGCCCACGCCCAATACCGGCAGTACTTCAACCGCCTCTTCTACCTATTCCTCGGCCAATACGCCGGGTACGCCGATTTTAAGCGGAGCTACCGCTTCAACTTTAAATCTGACTAACGCGGAAAACAGCAACCCTGCTTCCAACCCGACAACCAACTTTGCCGTGCAGGTGATAACCACGAGCCCTAACGATACTACATGGCTTAATCAGTGGGCGGATGCTACCGGCAATCCTTCGGCTACCGCGGTCTGGCTGACTGACGCCCAATTGGACGCTTTGGTTTTACAAGGTTTACAAGCAAGCACGATTTACGGCGTTAAGGTAAAAGCGCGAAACCAAGATACTGATGAAACTGCTTTAAGCGCGGAAGGCCAAGGCACCACTCTGGCGCCGGCCGGTCCGGACGCCACTTCTTATACCAATACCGAAACAGCGCTGAATTATTCGGCTTGCGCCACCACCGGTTGCGGCGGCAGGATTTCTCAAACTATTACTATCAGCGGCACCAGCCTTGGCTCTGCCGTCACCAACAAAGACACCTGCACCGCCGGCGCTTCTAACGGTTGCGTCCGTATCGGCAATTATACCGTGCCGGCCGCGAGCATCAGCACCTGGAACGACACCCAGATTATTTTTTCCGTGCCGAGTGGCGTTACCGTTTTCGGCGGCTCCGGCACGACTTGCGCTGCCGCCGGCGCGGGCATTTGCGTCACGCAAAACGGAAACAACGATGCCGGCGGAGCGCTGGAATTCTGGGTTTTTCCTAATATCACCTCGGTTTCGCCCTCGGGCGCGGGCGAGGGTAAGGAGGGGGACACCATCACCATAACCGGTACCCGTTTTGACACCTCCGTCGCCACCGGCACGGTGGTTTTTCAGAACTGTGGCACGGCTGATGTTTCGGCAACCGTCAGTTCCTGGAGTGACACCTCGGCCGCCGTCACCGTGCCAAGCGGTATTGCCGATAATGATGATGCTTGCGATATTAAATTAACCCGCGCCGCCGGCACCGGCTCTAAAACCGCCAGTTCAACCAATTTTGTAGTCCTGCCGCAGATTGACTCTGTCGCGGCTATAGCCGCGAACGCCGGCAGAACTTACGACGCCGGCGACACCGACGGCTTGATTATGCTGATTGGCACGCATTTTGGCGCCGCCGGTTCAGTCACCGTCCTCGGTTCCAGCGGCGCGCAACATGCCACAGCCGAAGGGCAATGCAGTTTTGGCGGCTGGCGCGCTACTACCACCTGCCGCGAGGTGCCTAATGCCGCCGGCTATACCGGCAATATCGTCTTGACGCGCACCGCCGACTCCAAGAGCCATACTTACGCCGGCACTTTCAGAATTTTGCCGCGAATTACCGGCATTACTCCGGGAAGCGGCACTTTCGGCGACCCTTTTACTTTAAGCGGCAACCATTTCTGCCAGAACGGGGGTACTTGTCCTTCCGTTTTTGACGCGAGCAATAAAATTACTTTTAACGGCGGCGCCACTACCACCGACTTTTTCGCCTGGACCGGCGCCAGCGCGAGCTCCTCGGTGCCAAGCGCCGCGAGCACCGGCAATGTGACAATAACCTCCAATACCTACGTTTCCAATGGTATAAATTTTACAGTTCTAA
>JBAZZW010000006.1 GCA_041658625.1 Actinomycetota bacterium | reverse complement strand
GCATGAAGAAGCTCAGGACCGGCACACTGGCTCCTCTACGTCGGGTGGTCAACATGAAGGCAACCCTGAACAACAACAACAAGTAACGCGAGACGGGAGTGAGCCGCTGTGCCGGCTCACTCCCACCCTTAAAAGGAGGCGGTAGGTGGCAGAATATCTCAGACTACATAACAACTTCCGAGTGCTCAAGTATGACACGTACCTATGCCTGTTTAATAATAAAACTGCGGCGGAATTTCTTCTGGACAGAGAACAGGCTGAGTTGATTTATCTGCTCGATGGAACAAGAACCACGGATAATGTTCTGTCGGAGTTTGACAAAGAAAGTCAGGAAACAGTCAGGACGTTCGTGTCGAAATTAAGCTCGGAAGGGTGCCTCGAATCGATCGCGAATCCTCAAAAACGAATCATCGATTTACCGTTAGTACAGCCATATCTTGAGGGGGTCCTTTTCGACATAACCTCGCTGTGCAACCTCCGGTGCCACCATTGTTACGTCAGCGATTTTTATAAGGAGAAGCGCGGCAAGGACTTATCGCTTGATGAAATATATGGAGTGCTCGATGATTTGGCGGCAATGAATGTGCGAGATGTTGCCGTAACCGGCGGAGAACCGATTCTTCGGGATGATATCAGAAAAATAATTGAAGGAATTGTCGCACGCAACATGCGTTTAGGCTCGTTTTTTACCAACGGCCTGGAAATTGAGAAGGACTTCGTCTCATTCATTTCGTCGTTGCCGCAATTCACCCGGATCTATATCAGTCTGGATGGTTTAACGCCATATTCCCACTCCATGATTCGTGGCGGAGATGTAAACAGTAACGTGACCCACGCCGCCGCAATCAGAGCAATCGAAATGTTTGCCAGCGCGGGAGTTCCCGTTACCATAAATACGAGTTTGCACCAGAAGAATTTGAGCGAGCTTCCCGCGATGTATCAGCTGCTGAAACGGATGAATGTTTCTCAATGGAGAATTGCGGTTCCTAAGCCAATCGGGAGATACAAAGAAACACAACCGGAGTTGAAACCGCAATGGGACAATGTGCTAGCGGCCTACGCAGCATTGCTCGACATCCATCTTCAGGACGTTTCGGTCAGCAACGAGGGATTTACGTCTCCAATTGAGGTGGAATTCGAATTGCTTTTCAGGACCGAAATAGTCTATAAAAAAATCAAGTTCTATCAGCCCGGCGACATAGCCTGCCTCTACCACAAAAACCGCTGCTCCATTAAGGCTAACGGCGATGTTACCCCCTGCGGTTATTTTGATTACATCGTGGCGGGCAACATTCGTGAAACTCCTATTCAGCAAATTTGGATCAGTAATAAGATGCAGTCGGTAAAAACAATGAAAATCGCGGAAGTCAGTGAATGTAAGGATTGCCCATCATTGGCAATTTGCGGAACCGGATGCCGGGCAGTTGCGCATCGGCTCACCGGAGATATACGCGCCAAGGATGAATATGCCTGTGCGCAAGTAATCAAGTTTCACAAAGAGGTCGTTACCCCGCTATTTGAGAAATATGGCTTTTCTGTTCGTGGTTCAGCGGAAGTCGAAGACATCTTCACGGATTCATGATACATCCAATCAACCCGGCTATGCCAGAAAAAGCGTCAAAACAAAATGACTCAAATAATCTCAGGGCAACCCAGCGTAATAAACGCGAAGTTGCCCTTTTTTTCTTTCCCTTTTTCTTTTATACTTATAATAGCTATGGAAAAACCTTATAAATACATTGCCAAATATTTCGATTTATTGATGCCTGATTTTTGGTATCGTAAATGGTTTAATTTTGTGAAAAAAATATTGCGGCAGAAGAAAATCAATCCGGCGCTTATAATCGACGCTGGTTGCGGCACCGGGCGGCTTACAAAGCTACTCGCTGCACTTGGACCGGTGATCGGCTTTGATCGGTCTGCTGAAATGCTGAAAATTGCCAGGAAAAAATATCCGCATATTAAATTTATCAATAAATCATTTCTTGATTTTTGTCTTCCCGATGAAAAACGAGCGGATTTGATTGTTTGCGCTTTCGATTCACTAAACTATACCAGCACGGCAACCGAGCTGCGGCAGATATTTAAAAATTTTTATAACAACACGAGGAAAGGAGGATATTTGTTGTTTGACTTAAACGGTGAAAAAGCGTTTGCCTGGAATAAAAAACTGATTAAGAACACGAGAATATTCAAATTTGACAGCACGACTGTTATTTGGAAAAACTATTTTTACCCGAGACGCTGGAAAGCTATTTTTGAAATTCAGAAACCGACAAAAAAAGGCAAGGCCGTTGTATTTACTGAACAGCACGAGGAATTCTATTATTCGTCCAAAACAATATTAAAAATACTTTCGGAGACAGGTTTTTTGCATTCTCGGGCATATAGGGATACGGCGTTCCACCGTCCAGGCAAAAAAAACAAGCGATATTTTTTCGTTGCTCAAAAATAATCCCATTTGATTCATATATCAGTATATAGCATAAGAAAAAGGGCTCGTGCGGTAGACGCGCGAGCCCTTGGTTTTTTTGTCTCCTTTCTTTGGGAGATTTTTTTGCTAAATGAGCGTGGCGGCCGATTTACCCCGTTATTTCAGTAATGGGGTTTTACATATTAATGTTTATCGGACGCTGTTGTTTGGTGCTTTATCTCCAGCCAACGACGTTGGCGCGGACGTAGGCCGTGGTGGAGCCCGAACGGGCTTGCCAGGTGTCTTCCATGGTGCCCGTGAGCGAGGTGCCGGAAGGATCAACCACCCAGGTCTCGCTATGCGTGCGGAGCCAGGTCGGATCGTTGCCGCCCCAGGACCAGAAGTAGACCAGATTCCCATTCACCGTCCCATAGCATGTGCTAAAGAGGGAGCTGGCGTAGGTTACCTGGAATCCATTTTGAGACAAAGTGCGAACGGAGTTGTCTTCCGTGCCGACAGGGATGAAGACTGCTCCGTTGTCGTAGCGGCTGTCGTAGACAGTTGTCTGTAAATTCCAGGCAGTTCCACTCATAATCATCGGGGCTTCGTAGGCGGTATTGAAACCGGAGCCGGAGACGTTCGTCTCCATATTCCCGATGTAAGTACCGGGGTTGCCTCCTAGAATGTTGAGGACGCCTCCGGCTTGAAGATTGAAGACGTTGTTGTCGGTCGTGTCCGTAAAGGACAGGGGATGGCTTCCGGCGGTGTTTACATTTGGCAGGAGGATCAACTTATAGCCTCCAGCCGGCCCGAGGTATGGGTAGGCCTGGACAGGACCGCTGGCATCAATGCGGTTCTCCAATATGTTGTTGAGGAAAATCAAGAGGGAGTTACCGGACGACATATAGGTGTTGATTGCAGAATTGTCAACCGGCGGCGTGATGGTGTAGGTGCCGGTGGCTATCGGCGAGTCAATCCAACCCGTCTTGTAGGCAATCGCCTTGATGGTCGTTGACGAACTCACCGGAATTGGAGCTGAATAGAGTGTTGCGGTTGAGGATGTCGGGATCGAACCGTCGACCGTGTAGCGGATGCTTGCACCGGACGACGTCGTGGAAAGCGCGATGCTTTGGGCGCCGATGTAACTGCCGGGTGCGGGAGTGAAGGTTGGTGCTGAGACTGTGCCGGTGGTCACGTTGTTGCCATCATCTCCTCCGCCTCCGCAGGCGACGAGGGTGAAGGAAAAAACCAGTACGAGCAGATACAGCAGTTTCCGTTTCATTTGAATCCTCCTTGGCAGTATGTGCCGGTTTGTATTGTTGGCGTCAGTTCATCTAAAGACTATTATTTCTGAATCCCTGCCTACGCAGGGATGACAAGGGGATTTTTTAGCTAATTTTAGTTGTCAACGTGCAGGTTTATATAAAAAATGGTGATTAATTATCATAGCAAATTTTGCTAATTATGTCAATGGCTGGGTATGGCGATAATTTTATGGTATAATATCAATAATGTTAATAACTATTTTAGCATAATTATTATTTTAAATCTTCTTTATGAATCAGCCAACTATCAAAACTGCTTTTAAATTAATCGTGGCAATAATTATTACTTTCGGCCTGTCGCTTGCCCTGCAATCCATTTTAGCTGATGTTAATTGGCAAAA
>JBAZZW010000005.1 GCA_041658625.1 Actinomycetota bacterium | reverse complement strand
CGTCCTCGTCCGTCGAGTAGAACCTCGGGCAGGACGGGTAGCCGCCGATGTACGAGCCGGCCTGTCCCGGCATGAAGTTGTGGCAGTTGTAACACCAGTTCAGGTCGGCCGGGTTGTCGCCGCGGGGCTTTGTTAACATCATGTATCGACCGCTCGGCGCGCCGTGAATCGGGGTGATTTTACAGCTGGCGCAGCCGACCTCGTCCAGCGCGATGGGCCGGTGCCACTGGCAGTTCTTCCAGTGTTTAGCCCGCGACGGATGGCCTTTGCCCGGTCCGAAATATTTGATGTCGTGGCAGACGTAGCAAACTATGTTATCCGTCCGCACATACCAGGTCATATTATATGTCCGCTTGGTGTATCCCGGCAGGCCGGGCGCGCCGCCACTATAGATGATCGATCCCAGATAATAACCTGTCCTGGTGATTATCGGTTCTTCTGTCGGAGCGCGGCGCTTCAGGATGTACTTTTCATTGCTGCCGTGCGGCCCCTTGACCGTGGTCGAGTCGCTGGCGTGGCAGTCGGTGCACTTGATGCGGGAGTCGGCGCTATAGCCCGGCATGAAGGTTTCGTTGAATGTTCGGCCCTCGGCCCAGGCCAGCGTCTGGTTACCGCTCGTCTTCCCGTGCGCCAGAACCGGATGGAAACCGGCGTTGTTCGGATTGAACTCCATGGCGATATCCGTCTCCGCAACGGTTATGTGCGTCGGGTCTGGCGATTGGTCGTTAGGCACATAGCTTCTGGTCGTCCAGTCAAAGGTCAGATCCCGCCCATATGTCGTCTTGTAGCCGGCGAAATTGAACGCGTATGAGCTATGGCATTTGAAACAGAGCTCGTACTCCTTGACGACCGAGGAAACGAAGGCGTAGGGCGGCGCCTCTCCGGCCGGCACAACCGGTGTTCCGGCTTTGTTCCAGTAAAGGGGCTTGACCCCGCTCACGTTGGCCTGGGTGCCGGCGCCGAAGTACGAACCGAGAGGCGAGGGCGCTCTTGTCGCCGAGTGAGGATCGTGGCAATCGTTGCAGTTGGCGTGGCGGCGGTCGATGTTGCCCTGAAAACCGAGGCTCGGATTATACTTGTAGCTTTCCGTATCGGAGTGCTTGCCCGCCGGCGCGAAATGAGAAAACGTCTTCTGGTAGTCGGTATAGATGTTCTGGTATTCGATGCCCAAGACCGACGAAGAGAAGATTAAAGACAGAACGATCGCCGCCGCCCCGGCGGTGACTATCCAAGCCAGTCTCTTCTTGCGGATATCGCTCGTCATTGTCCCTCCTCGCCCATTATTATATCAATCCCACACCCTTGGCTCCTGTTACTTCTCGACTCTCCCTCGACAAGCTCGGGATCGCTCGAAGAAGATTATTAGCTGCCCTCCGCTCTCTGCTCTGCGCTACTTCGTCACCGACCCGTCGTGGCAGTGCAAGCAAGCGCCCTTGTGGACGGTCCCGTTCGCTTCGGTATAGTCTTCCGGCTGGTGGACCAGCCGGTCGTTGTCGCTGGCGTGCGGATGGTGGCACGTCGTGCAAGTTATCTTAGTGCTGGCTTCCTGCGAATCGCGGATATAAGGCGCCAGGTCGTCGTGACACGTGCTGGCGCAGTTTCTCTTGCCCTTGAGCGGGTCATAAGGCGCCAGATACAGGTAGTGACCGACGCGCGGCACGGTGAACCGGAAGGCGTCGATATCGACGCGGTAGCCGCCGCTTAGCGGATTCTTGTCGCCTACGACGATAACGCGAATCGTATGGTTAAGCGTCGGGTCTAAGCCGGACCTGGTGTAGACGGCTTGCGTCCAGAGATCGGCCGCACTGTAGAGGTCGAAACCTGACTTGTTGTTGCCGACGTCGCCGGACAGCGCAATCTCGCCGTCCGTTATGGGCACGTTATCAATCAGGATTCTGGCGTAACCGTAGCTCACGCTCTTCTTGGTCACAAATGTAACCGAGCTGCCCTGGAACGTGAATTCAAGCCAGGCGAGCGGCGTCGCGCTGTAGCGCGCCGCCCCGCCATCGTACAGATCGTCGACTACGGTCGTCCAATCGACGGGATCATTGACGGTTACGCCAGGGAAATTCTCCTGCGCCGTGTAAGCGTCGCCCAGGGTATAGCCGGTCCGGTCGAAACCGTTGGCGCTGGGCGTCGTCACCATAGCGGGGTATTTGATCGTATAAGGCACGATCTTGGACGACGTGTGCGTTTCGATAAGCACCCGGCCCTTCCGGTCGGCTTCCTTATGACAGGCATTGCAGTAGTCATTGATAGTCTTACCCTGCATCCGCTGATCGGACCAGTATTGTTTGATGTTATTAGGGTTGGTGATAACCGAGGTCGAATAGCCCTCGTAGACATGCCGGTCGGTCATCGCCCGCTGGCCGTGGCAGCTGGTGCACTTGATTGTTGCTTCCAGCATCGTTAGACCGTGCTTACTACCGCTGCCCCTGACCGCGTCCAGATCGATGACGCCCGAGCCGACTACCGGCATGATGTCGATGATGTGCCTGGTGCCCTCAGTCAGACCGGTCTTGGAGAAGACCAGCGTATTGGTCCCGGCCGGGAAACCTGCCAGATTGACGGCCGGAATCTGCTCGACGCTGTCCACGAAAATCCTGATCGTGCCCTTGCCGGCTCCGGTCTCGCAATAGACGTTTACATAATCCGAATCGAACCCGTAACGGGCCCCTCCGGGCAGTTCGGTGGCGCCGAAGCTGGTTCCCGGTTCGGTCGCCGCGTACTTTCTCACCCTCGCGTTGTCCAGCTTGAAAGCCTGGTTGTAGTTGGCGAAGGCGACTTTCTCCGGACTGTTCGTGCTGTATGTGCTGTTGTAATACTGGGCGTAGTTCTGCGGCGTGTCGCCGTGATAATAGATCGCTCCGGTCGATTTGACGGTGAATTTCTCGTAGTTCCAGTCGACCGCGCTTAAGGTATGGAGTTGGTCGCCGCGGCTTGCGCCGTCTTCATATACCGCCAAGCGGTTACCGCCGCCGTCATAGATATTGTAGCCGGCGTAGTTCAGATCGGTGTAGCTGATGTTGGCCGTGGTGTTTTTCACGCCGATCATGTTATAGTTGCCGCCCGTGTATTTCTGACTGACCTCAAAGATAAACGGCCTTGCTAGGTTGGGTACGCTATACATGCCGATGGTTCCCCAGTTGGTAGGACCGCCGCTGACGTTAAGCGTTCCGCCGCTTTCGGTAATGTAGTCGCTCGCGTTATCCTTTTCAACCCACTTAGTGGTCGTGTTTATCGTCCCGTCGTTGAAGTCGTCAAAGAAGTCGAAGACATTGTCGCCGTTCCCCGCGTCGGTCGCGCCCGGGTTGTTGAAGTACATGAAGATCTGCTTGGTCGAGGCGGCCAGCAGATCGACCTTGACCCAGACGATGGCCCGGTTGGATGCGGTAAAGGTCTCGATCCAGTAAGGCAGAGATGTCAATCCGTTGGAATCGGTGAATCTCAAGTCGGCGAAGTCGGTTCGCATCGCGGCGTCGTAACCCACATTCAGCTTGACCTGGTAACCCGACATCGCCCCGCCCGTATTGTTGACGGTCACAGACTGACGTTTACCCCAGTTGGTGTTATACCAGTCGGCGCGCGGGCCGACGAACTGCTTCGTGCTGCCGCCCCCGTACTGCGGACCGCTTAACGTTGTCCAAATGCCGGAGTATTCGATTCTGGCGCTGGTGTCTTCGACGTAGCCACTGTATTGACGGTAGACATTCCAGCCGTCGCGAGAATAATTGGCGATGCGTCCGTGACACATGTAGCACAGTTCCTCTTCGCCCGAGGCGTTCTTGTCGTACCATTGCTGGCCGTGGTACCCGTGGCAGTACAAGCAGCCGTTGGCTGTCCCTTTAAGAAGCTCGCCCAGGGTGCGCCCGTCGGTAAGCCTATAGCTCGGATTGGTCTTAAGGTCGCGCCATTCCGCCCTGATGTCCTGCCATCTTGGCGTAATCGTCGTCGGATTACCTTTGACCTGGCCGGTATTCTCCTGGTCGAGCGACTGGTCGTTCATACCGCCCATCAACGGATTGTGGATGGAGCTGTAGTATTGCGTATGGCTGCCGCCCGGATCGTCGGAACTGGACCCGTGGCAGGACAGGCAGAAGGCCTCGGTCAAGACCCGGTCGTCCGGTACGGTGTACTCGGCCGCGCTGCCGCTCTTATAGAACCGGCGATATCGGTTCTGCAGCATACCCGGGACGTTAACATGCACCTGGTCGAAGCTGGCCTTGGCGCCGAATGTGCCCAAGCTGACGTTCGATCCTTTGTAGTCGCCGGTAACGAGCGTATGTTTAATGCTCCCGACCAGCGTGTCCGTAATCACGTCGTGACCGGTCGGCAGATCGCTCTTAGCCACCGTATACAACTTGGCGTTCAGCGTCTTGTTCTCGTCCAGTTTTACCTTGATCCTGTAAACGGTGCCGGGCGTGATGGTCACGGACTGCGTCCGCTCGGACACGACCGAACCGTTCAGCATCAGCTTATATGTGTTCGTATCGGAATCAAGGATAAACGTGATACCGTTGCCGGCCGTTAGGCCGTTGGCGGCGATTGAGTAATAGGCCTGGCCGCCGGCCTCGTCGAACCGGACGATTGTCGAGAAGTACCCGCCGGTCGCGGCGATGTTGATACCGGTGTCGAAGGTGGCCAGAGAATTCACAACTTTGTTCGTCTGGGACAGCTCGACGTGCGTCGCGTTACCGGTCGCCGCCCAGTCGCCCGTACCGAAAGTCCAGGTCGGCGGTTTTGTCAAACCGGTGATCGACCCCAGCGGAATGCTGTCAAAGTTCTCGTAGCTGGCCTTTTCCGTGTTCAGGTGGGGATTGTGGCAATCGATACACGACAGCGCCCCGCTCGGCCAGACGTCGTCTTTGACGCGGTGCAAACCGTTCGGCGCGTAGTCGAACTCGGCCTTGGTCGGCGTATTGGAGCCGGTACCGTCATGGCAGGTGTAGCAGGTGTCGGCTTCGTAAGTCCTCTTCAAAAGGTTCTTGCCGGGGCCGGTATGTGTTCGATGACACATGACGCACTGGTCGGAGTTCGCGCTAAAAGTCTTATGCGGCAAGGTGCTGTTGTAGGTTTGTTTGGTGCCGATCGTCACCTCGGCCACGTTGCTGGCGTTGGACGGAATCAGCGAATCGTCGTAGGCGACCACCTTATAACAATAGGTCGTGTTCTCGGCCAGGTTGCTATCAAAAAACTTTGTCGTGAAGAAGGTGCCGGTGACCATGGCCACGCCGATCTTGTTGCTGTCGCCGGGCGTGAAGTCGTACGGGCCGGGGATGCCGCCCGGTTTGACGACCCGATAGACGCGATACTCGGCAACCTGCTGGTTATCGGTCGACGGGTTCCAGGCGAGCTGAACCGAAGTGGTCGTGCCGGCCCTGGTGGCCGTCAGAACGCTGGGCGTCGTCGGCGGCTGGGTGTCATACAAACCGGAGATGCTGCCCTTGGCCGAATAATTGCCGACCTGGTCGACTGCCCTGATGTAATACCTGACATTCGTATTCGGCGTGAAGGCCGTATCGATGGCGTTACAGGCGTGGAAAGCCCGGAACGTTTCCGGACCGTTGCCGAAGTCCTTGGTAACAAGCTCGCTGTCGGCCGACTCAATGGCCACACCGTCCGGGTACTGCATGCCCGTCGTTACCGGCGTACTGCCACGATAGAGGACGTAGTAGTCGGTACCGCTGCCTGGGTCTTTGACCGGCGTCCAGGATAACAGGATGCCGCCGCGGCTTCTATCGGCCATCGCCCGAATGCGGGGCACGGGCGGTGGGTCGGCGTCTACGGTCACGTACGAATAGTTGGATTCCTGGATGTTCCCCGCCCCGTCGAAGGCGCGAGCTTGCAGGCCGTGCCAACCGGGCGGCAGAGTGACCGTCGCCGACCACGCCGTTGTACCGGTCGCCGACAGCCAGGGGCCGACGGTCGGAGCGAAGTTGTCGACATTCTGAATCACCCGGTATTCGACCTTGCTGACGCCGCTCGCGACACCGTTCACCAGGTCGTCGGCTGAAGTACCGGTGACGGAGACATTTGTGCCGCTGGGCAGGAAAGTCATATTGACCGGCGTGGTGATGATGCAAGCCGGGGTGTTTCGGTCGATCATGACCGGATACTGGCTGGTCACCTTGTTACGACCGACTTTATCGTAAGTCGTCAGTCTGATCCTGTAATTACCGTCGGCGCTGGCCAGACTGATATGGTCGAGGTTGAAATCGACGTTCGGGATGTCGCTCGGGTCGAACCTAAGCTGGTATACGGTGCCCGCCCAGAAACCGGTGGTCGGCCAGATCTGGCTGTAATCCATAATCGGATGAGCTTTATCGTGCTGCGCGTCGCCGTCCACCCAGACCTTGCCCAGACTCATGTCGACGGTGTATTCGACCCACTGGCCCGGGTTAATGACCGGCCATTTGATCATCCGACGGGATTCGCCGAATTGACCGGCGCCGGTTCCCGACGGATAACCCCACTCGTCTTCCTGCGACGTCGGTACTTGCTCGCCGATCGGCAGGTTGACTCCGTTGACCGTCGGATAGGTCGCGATAAACGGGTAGCTGTATTTCCAGAACAGCTTGGCGTAGCCGGATGCGTCGCTGACCTTCATTCTAATCTTTAGGACCTTTGTCTCGTTACCGTTTATGGTCAGTTTGGCGGGTGTCTTAATATAGTAAGGCGCTGTGCCGGTCGTCCGGCCGTTAAAGCTGCCGCCGCTCACACTGATATTGGTGATACCCTGTTGCGGACTCCAGTTTTCAGGGTCGCCGTCCGTCTGCCAGTCGAAGATCGGCGTCCGCGTCGGCGCCGTCCAGGTCCCGAGATTGCCGGCGGATACGGAGCTCAGGCCGGTCGCAATGGGAATCCAGTTGTCCGCCGCCGCGCCGTAGCTGAAGTCGACGATGTAACGGTCGAAGTTGGTGTCGTCGGCCGTGCCGTTGACCGGCTGGTCGGTCGTAAAGGCGCTGTTGGCCAGAGGATTGGTGATCAACGAAACCGGGTCGGTGTTATCAACGGTAACGGTCCGCGCGGCTTCGTCGCTCAAGTTACCGGCGCCGTCCGTCGCCCGGGCCGAGATGGTGTTGCTCCCATCGGGCACCGAATTCGTCACCCAGTCATAGGTCCAGCTGATCGAGCCGCCGGTTTCAAAGGCATCGACATTGATGTAGATATTGTTGGCGGCCGGATTGGACGTGCCTGTCGAGGTAACGGTCAGTGTATGCGTCCCGGGCGTCGATAAGCCGGTTTGGCTGAAGACCGTCTGCTGGAAGAGGGCGATCGGGGCATAGAGATCGACCGTTATCGGCGCCTGCGCGTCCACCTGCACCGAGGCGTAACCCTGATCGGGGCCGCGTTTAGCGATCAAGTTGACGGCCGTGCCGGTAAAGGTATAGGTCACCGAAGTGCTGGGAACGCTAGTCTCCCGCAATGTGCCGTCGCTGGGCTCGGGACCGGTATAGGTCGTCCAGGCACCGGAATAGACGGCGGAGGCGACATCCTCGTTAACACGGGATGTGCCGATGGCCGTGTTCCAAACGCCCGAATTGACCTTGAGCTCCACCTTGCGCACACTGGCGTTCGCGTCGGAAGCCGTGCCGGTGACGGTCTTCATGTTTGTCGCCAGCTGGCTGTTGTCCGGCGGATCCGTTATGACGACGACCGGTTTGGTGTTATCGACGTTGACTGAAACGGCTTTCTTCAACACGTGCGCGTCGGTCCAGTCACTCGCCGTATCGGTGATCGTCAGACGCAGCGTATAGGGACCGTCGGTTAAGCCGATCGTATCCCAGTTCATTAGCGATGTGTGCCAAACGGTTATGTCTAAGAGCGTCGCCCCGTTACCGTAGAAGCTGACGCGGTACTGGATATACCGCTTGCCCTGCTGTCCGACCGGGATAACCGTGCCGCCGGAGTAACTGGAAGGCGCGCTCCAGAGAGTCCAGGTGCCGTCGGGCGCCGGGACGTTGCCGGTCCTTGTCTCCACGGTTATGTTGGAGCCCTTCGGTACGTTCTCCGTCCACGAGATGAGCCGCCAATTCTGTGCCGTCGCGCCGTCGAAAACGACGGAGGTCATAACACCGGAGTTCTGGTAAGAATCGACCACGCCGAGGCTGACGGCCGGTTCGGTAGCCGCGTACTTCCTGGCCAGCACCCAATCCCAACTGGTCGAGGTCGGCTCGCTGTAGACATCGTCGTAGCGTGTGCCCAACGCGATCCGCTCGCCGGAAACCGCGTTGGTGACCGTCTCGTCTCTTTGGACCGTACCGGTGGTATCGTTCATGATCTTATAGCGGGCCCGGAACTGCGTCCGCGGTTCTACGGTCAGGCGGTACCAGGTATCCTCGACCATCAGGTTGCCGATGTTTACCCAGTTGCCATCGTTGCGGTAGTGAGTCGCACCCGGATAATGCAGAATGCCGAACGCGTTCGACGAAGACCCGTAGAAGCCGAGCGCCGATATGCCGTTCGGTGGCAGATAGGACGACATCTCGCGGGCTTCCAGGACGACCGGATAGCTGAAGGTCGCATTGGAGGTCAGACGACCTCCGGTCGTTGTAGCCTTAAGCTGACTGCGCGCGCCGGCCTGCAGAAACCCTAGCGCCGCCGTGGTGTTCCACCGCGAGGCGTCGATGGTCGATCCGGTGTCGAAACCGTCGAAGAAATCGAATGTGCCGGCCGGGTTCTGGGCGTTGGGGGCGCCGGCGTTGCCGTAATACATATAGATGATCTTATTCGAGCTCGCCGCGACAGAGGACACCTTGACCCAAACGGTCGCGGAGGTTGAAGCCGTATATTTCTCGATCCAGTAATTCAGGAGAGTCTGACCGTCAGTGTCGGTAAACCTAAGGTCGCTGAAGTCGGTTTTCATGCCGGCCGCGAACGTTACCGGCACCTGTATCTGGTAATCGGTCAAAACCGCTGTGGAACCGGTGTTATTGACGGTGACCGGCTTGCGTGAACTCCAGGCGCCCGACAGCCACTTGATGTTGCTGGAACCCAGCTGGACGTACCCGGGATTTGTCGTTATGACGTTGGCGTCTCTGGCGTAATACTGATCGGACGTCGTACTAAAGCTCACCGGATTGGTGTTCGGGTTGACCGCGTTGTTCCATGTCGTCTGGACATTGCTCTGGCTTAGGACGGTTTCGGTGCCTGTATTCCCTATCTGAGTCCACGGACCGGCGCCGGCGGCGTCTTGCCGTCCGGCCGCCCATTCCAGCTTATACTGGCTGAACAGACCGTTTGTGCTGGCGGCCGCCCGCCCCATTACCGGGTAAGCACCCGCCACGTGGGCATTGGCCATCGGCAGATAGATGGCCGCGTCGACGTTGGAAGTTGTGAAGCTCCAGTTGATGGCGGCTATCGACCGGCCGGCCTTATTGTGGATGCCGGTCGCCAGAGAGGCATTGTGTATGTTCTTGGTCAACGGTCCGGCCAGGACGAACGTTGCGTAGGACGTCAGTATCTGGTCCGTATAGATGACGCCGGCCGGTGTGACCGCGCCCCCGTCCAAAAGAAAATTAGCCGCCGTAACGCTTGGCGCGTACATCAGGTCGTCGAAATATGCCGTGATATTCTGCGAGCAGTCGACGTTGGTCGCGCCTGACACCGGAACCGTCGAGGAAACAACCGGATTGCTGTTATCGATGAAGACGGATTGCGGCGTGGTATAAGTGGTCAGGCCGGCCTTGTCGGTAACGCGCAGCCGGACCGCATATGACGTATTGTCCTCGGTGCCTTCCGGAACGGCGATAGTCGTGTTCCAGGCCCCAAAAGAAGCCGGCGGCACCTTGGTCGAATTGGTCGCAATCAGCGTCCAAACCGCCGCGCCGGTCCGTTTATGCTCGACGGTCCAGTTGGCGATATTGGCGTCCGGCGCCCAGCCGTTGGTGTCGTCGGCCGTTCCGCCTAAGGCCACCGTCGCCCCGGTAACGTAACCTGTGTTGTTGCCGTCCAGGTTCAGCAGGGTATTGAGGGATGCCGTTGGCGGCGTCTTGTCTATGTATACCGGGTCGGCCGTGGCGACGACCTCGTTGCCGGCCCTGTCGGAACCGGTGACCCTGATCCTATATTGGCCTTCCGTCATGTCGACGACTCGCCATGTTTCCAGGACCGAGTTGGTCGGAGTGTATCTAAGGGTGATGTCGTCCAGCGACGGGGACGTTGCCCCACCGGGCCCCGTCATCGTCAGGCGGTACTGAATGTAGCGGGCGTTCGGGACGGCCGGCGTAGGCGTCGGAATAGCCCCGCCGTTGGTCGCCGTCTGCCAGTTGCTGGTGATGGTCGAATCCTCCGTCGAGAAAGTGCGCGCCGAACTGACACGGGTTTCCACGGTCAGCGTCGTGCCGCCGGGCGTCGTCGCGGTCCAGTTGATTGTGCCGGTCGTCGCGCCCGGACCCATATCGAAGACACGGGACGTGTAGGTGCCGGACGTAGCCGATTCGTCGCCTGCGTTGAATCTGTAAATATTCGTGCCACCCTGCAGTTTACCCATCCAGATCTTCCGGTTGAGCGGGTCGTATTGTCCGTTGACCTCGAACTCGTCCCAGGCGCCTTCGTACCACTGGTTGACGATCTCGCCGGAGGTCGTACCATTCAACCCTGTACCGATCCGGGTGACCCGGGAGTTGTCTCCCGGCCACGTGCCGTTCCCCCAGTAGTACGGCGCGCCGACATAATAGTAATAAGCTTCGATCGGGTAGATATAGAAGCCGTCGGCGATAAACCCGTAGGTATTATAGGCCGTGAAACCACCCATGACCGTCGTAAATTCGCCGACCTTGATGAAGTTGTTCTGTGAATCGAAGATCCTGACCTTCCAGTCGGTCGTGCCGTTGGCGCCGATCGTGTAGACATAGCGGCCATCGGTCGTCACCATGACATCGGCTCGCTCGGCGTTCGTGTTGGCCATAGTAAGATCGGTCGCGCCGTTCCGTTTAAGCAGACGATCGCCGACGACCGGAGCGGTCGGGTTCTTGGTCCAGGCGACGCCGTCCGCGGAGGTCGCGTAACCGACGCCCGCCCAGCGCAGACCGTCATGGCCCGTGTACCACATCTTGTAGGTCGTCCCGTCTTTGATTGCGCTCGGCCGGACCGCGTGCGTCGTGTCGAACGTATTGGCGGCGCCCAGGTTAACAACCGGGTTGCTGCCGGATTTTGTCCAGGCCGTGGCGTTTGTCGATTCCGCGTAACCGATCCGCCAGTTGGTGCCGTTGAAGCCGTTGTACCACATCTTATAAGTCGTCCCGTCTTTGATGACGCTCGGCGCTGAAGTGTGGGTGCTTTCCCAGCCGATTCCCAGCGGAACAACCGGGTTGCCGGCGTTCTTGGTCCAGGTAATACCGTCTGTTGACGTCGCGTAGCCGATCCGCCAGTTGACGCCGTTGGAGCCGCTGTACCACATCTTGTAATCCGTCGGCCCCTCCTGCAGGACGCACGGCCCCAGCAGATGGGCGCTGTCGAAGTCCGCCGGTGCGCCCAGGTTCATCACCGGGTTGCCGGCGTATTTCGTCCAGTTGATGCCGTCGGTCGAGGTCGCGTAGCCGGTCCTGCTGTTGGCGTGGTCGTCGCCGGAATACCACATCTTATAGGTCGCGCCGTCCTTGACGACGGTCGGATAATACACCGCGTTATCGTCCCAGCTGCCGAAACCGCCCAGGTCGAGTACCGGATTAGGGTTCTTGGTCCAGGTCACGCCGTCGGTAGATTCCGCGTAGCCGATCCGCCAGTTGGCGCCGTCGTGACCGGAATACCACATCTTATAAGTCGTCCCGTCTTTGATGACCGTTGGCAGCCCGGCGTTGACGTAATCGAACGTTCCGGGGCGGCCGCGAGGTAGCGGAATCGTGTTACCACCCATCTGGACGTACTCGATGGCGCCGGTCGTGACGTTCTGGCGCTCCAGGGTGTTGCCATCGGTCGTATAACCGTTATAGACGTATCCGTCCAGGTAGAAGGCGGAGACGCTGTCCGCATAGATGCCCGCGGTCAGCTGACCGTAATTGGTGCCCGCGGTCGTCCCGCCGTAGCCCGTGCCTACTTTATTAAACGAGGCCGGCCCGGCGTATCCGCCATAGCGTTTGACGTATACGTACGAGCCGTCGGTCGCCACGACGCCGGAACCGGAGCTGTTGAATCCGGCCGCGACGAAATTGGTTTCCAGCGAGGCCTGGTTGGGATACTGGGCCGTCGACCCGCGCCGTCCCAGCATGACCTTTCCGTCGATCGCCCTCGTGCCGTTGAAGCCGGCGGCCGTGTCGCTCTGGGCGGGATCGGGTTTGAAATCGAGATTAGTCGTTTGATAGAAACCGTTGCCGACGGATGTTTGCGTCGCGCCGATCTGCGTCCAAACGGCGCTGCCGTTCTTCTGGTATTCGACTTTGTAGTCCTTGAAGTTGGTGTCGGTGGCGGTCCCGGTAATGCCGACGTAGTCGGCGCTCAAGTAATTATTAGGCGCTTTCGGAAAATCAAGGGTAACGTTCGGCGCGACATTGTCGCCATATACCGTAATCGTGTCCGGAGTTGTCTCGGCCATACCGGCCAGGTCTGTCGCTCGTGAACTTATGGTATAGGTAATGCCGCTCGCGAAGATGTTCTGCGGAGTCGTCTGGTTAAACGTCCAGGTGGACAAATGACCGCCGGTACTGTCGGCCCGGACCCATGTTTCCGTGACGGACCAGCCGGCGCCGGTCCAGTAATTATTGTCGGAACCCCGACGGATACGAACGTCCACGGCGCCGATACCCGGGAAGACGTCGGTTGCCGTACCGGTAACCGCATTGTTCGCTTTGTAATATATCGTGTTTACCGGGATGTATGTGCTGGTAATGATAACCCGGCCGCTCCGGCCGCTGGTGGCGGCCGCGCCGCCTGCGCCCGAACCTAAGTTCTGGGGATCACTTGAATTAGCTTGGACGGCTCCGCTGCCGGCTGTGGTGGATGCGCCGCTGACACCGGCCCCGTTGATATATCCTGAACCGCCGCCGCCGCCGCCCATGTCGTTCGGTTCCAGATAGGCGCCGCCGCCGCCGCCGTACCATCCGCCGCCACCGCCGCCGCCGTAAGAGTTGATGCCTGAAGTACCGCCCGTGTATTGAGAACCCGCTGTGCCGTTATAGGAACCTATGCCCCCGGCGCCTCCGGCCGATTGCGTGCCTCCGCCGCCGGCCGCCGTAGGCGTATAAGACGACCCGTTCAAACCTGAGCCGCCGCCGCCGGCCCCGCCTTGCTGTCCATTGGTAGCGCGGCTCGCCCCGCCGCCGCCTCCTCCTCCGGCCGTCAGTAGATCTGTCGCACCTGACCGGATAGCGGACCGTCCGCCGCCCTGGGCTCCATATCGGGCGTCACTTGACGTAATCTGGCCGGGTCCGCCGCCGCCGTAGCTGTAGGTCAGGCTATGGGCGATGGTGCCGTTAACGCCGCCGCCGCCGACCATGACAGTCAAGACTTGTCCCGGGGTCACGGCTATGTCACCCGTTGTGTAGCCGCCGCCGCCGCCGGCAAAACCGTAGTTCCAACCGCCCGCGTTGCCGCCGCCGCCGCCGGCGCCCCATTCCTTCACGTTGATCGAATATACTCCGGCGGGAACAGTATAGGTTTGATCGGCGCCCGTGTAATCAAAAACATTTGTCGTAACGACCGGCACTATGGGAGGAACGTCTATAGTCGAGTTCGGTTCTGTCGTATTGTTCACCGTGACGGTTACACGCGCTTCGAGAACGTTATCCGGCGTCCAATCGGCCGGGTCGGCGATCGTCGTCAGCAATCTGATCGTATAGACGCCGTCGGCAACCGAAGTCGTGTTCCAGGTCCCGAGCGGCGTGTGGTAGAGGGTTATGTCGCTCAAGACCGGTGTCCGGGTGGCCGTCGCGTTGCCCTTCAGATTGATCTTGTACTGGATATAACGGGCCGTCGCGATACCCGGCGGGACGACGTCTCCGCCGGCGACGCTGCGCGGATAGCTCCAGTCGGTCCAGGTAACGTTATCCGCGCTTGTCTTGACCTGTACGGTGACATCGGTACCGCTGGCAATCGTTTCCGTCCAGGCCACGGCACCCCAAGTCACACTGCCGCCGCCATCGATCACGGAGCTCGTGACGCTGCCTGTTGGTTCGTAAACGGATTCGTCTGTTATGCTTACCGTCGGTTCGACGGTAGCGTAGTTGCGGGCGAAGATCTGGCCGGCGAAATTGGTCGTGTTGACGGTTTTCCAGGCCTGGCCGGGGACCATAACGCCCATTTGCGCTTGCCTGCCCGTGTTGTCGCTGTTGTTCTGACGATACTCCAGCCAGACCGGAACATTGGCCGCTAACGTGTAGTAGGCGGAATGGTCGTCGAATTGGGTGCCGACGCCGTGGTTGCCGTACCAACCGACCAGGGCCGTATGAGTCGTATCCGTGTCGGCGGTGTTCTTGATGGCCTCGGAGGCCGCGTCGGAGTTGGTGCCGAACTTATAATTGCCGCCGACGGTCGGAATAAACAGAAACTTGTACTGCGACGTGTAGTAGTCGCTGCCGCCATACGGATTGACGGTATGGTCCACCCGGTCGACGTAGCCGCTTCCATATAAGCCGTATCCCGTCTCGCCCATCAAGTTGACATATGTATCAAAATCGGCGTGGCTTTGAATAAAGTAATAAGGTGGTGAACCGCTGGACACGTTGTTGTAGAAAGTCCTTAAGAAAATCTGGTTATTTAAGAAGGTGTTGGCCGCATTGCTGGTCGTAGCCGCCGCCGGGTTGCCGTAGTACATATAGACGGCCTTGGCCGCCGCCGGGGCGACGTTCGGTACCTCCACCCACACGGTCGCGCTGACACCGATCGTATAGCTTTCCACCCAGTAATCGATCAAGCTGGTCTTGTCGTAGTCGGTAAACCTCAAGTCGCTGAAATCGGTCTTCATATCGTTCGTCCAGTTGACCGTAAGCTTAACCTGGTAGTTATAGAGGGCGCCGGGGTTCGGGTTGGTTACCAGGATCCGTTTGCGCGCCAGCCAGTCCTTGTTATACCAGCCGCCGGTCGCCGTGGCTTTGGCCAGTCGGATAGCGCCGAGATCGGAGGTCGCGTCGATGCCGGTTGACTGCCAGAACTTTTTGTACCCCGTCAGCGTGGTCACGACTTCGGGGGCTCCGCCGCCGCTCGCGCCGCTGGACCAGTCGGTTTGTGACAAAATACTGCTTTTCTGGGTAGTGCCGGTTGCTCCGGCGATATCAAGCCAGGTGGCCGGCGTACCGCCGGCGCCGTACTGCAGCTTGTAGTATTTGGCGTTGGTGCCGGTCGCTGCGCCATGAATAGGAATAGTCCCATAGACGGTATTGCCGGGATAAGGCCAGTCGATGGACGCCGAGATGTCGGAAACGTACCAGTACCACTTGTAGGGGACCGCCAGGGAGTTGCCGGCTTTATCTTTAATATTTACGGTTACGGTAAGCCTGTATTTCTTAGTCGGCACAAGTGTGGTTGTCGGTATGATATCGACGGTCTTGGTCCCGGCATTGTAAGAGGCCGACAGCAGGCTGACGCTCGACCAAGTGCCGTCGTCCTTAGCGCCGCCCGGTACTGGGTTCGCCGATTCCAAAGTAAAGTTGGTCACGCTGTTGACCGTCGCGGCCAACATGTCGTCGCTGAAAGTTGCGCGCATCGGTGTTTCCGGCGCGACCAGCGGAGCGGGGGTGTTCGGATCCGGGTCGTCCTGCGGCACCGTAGAAACGACGGTCGGCGGAGTGCTGTCCACCTTCACCGTATAGCCCGAGCTCTCGACGACGCTGCCGGCCATATCCGCAATCTGGAATTTGACTTTGTTTTGCGTCGCCGAGTCGCCGGCAAAGGTGAACGCGGTCGTCGTCAGCGTTTCCACTCCGGTGCTGCCGTCGACGCCCGTCCAGGTGGTGTTAAGCCAGGCGCTCCAAGTCGCGCCGCCGTCGGACGAATAAGCGAACTTTGCCGTCGAGCCCCGCAAGCCGGAGACCGCGCTGGGCACGGCGATGTCGTCCTGGATGGTTATAGTGCAAGTCGGCGACTTGGTCTGGCTCCAGCCGTCGTAGACCGCCGCGTAGCTGAAACCCTGCCAGTTGTACGGGGCGTACGGGTCGTACCAGAACTCGTAATCGGTTTCCGCGGTGCGGTGTTTCGGCTCGTAGTTGTTCAAATGGTCATAAGTAAAAGAATTGCTGGCGGTGGCGGTATAAATATTATCGTAGCCGATCACGTGCAGTGTCCGTTTGCCGACGCCCGGGAAGGTCGTCGAGCCGGTCGCGCCGCCGGCGACACTCATGTTCAGCCAGTCGTTGCCCGGGCTCGCGTCCCAAGCCCAGCGGAATCCCTTCGGCCCGGAACCCCCGGTCGTATCGGTTGTCCAGATCTGAACTGTTTTGTTCGTGTTGTACCAGGTCAACGGGGCGACGGTCCCGTTGTTCTGGTTCAGTGTCGGCCCGATGTTGTCTTGTGTCGACGACTGGGCTCCTGAATACGTCGATTCGTTGCCGGCGTAGTCCTTCGCTTTGACCCGGTAGTAATATATCTGCGCGTCGGATAGGCCGGTGAACTGGTAATAAAAGGCGTTGTTATAGATCGGCCAGCCGACATAGGTTGTCAGCGACTGCCAGGTGACAGAGTCGGCCAAGCCTGCCGTAAAGCCGGCGTCGGTCGCCCGCTGGTAGAAATACGTGCAGGCTCCGTTATCCAGGTTGGCGTCCGTGACGACAGTCCCGTACTCGGTGTTTGCCGTGCCTTCCGTAAAGGCCGCTTCGCCGAGGTCGGAACCGTACCAGTACGACTGTTCGGCATAGATGGTCGGTACCGGCGGCGGCGTCGCGTCGATTTTGAAATCGGAATAGTGGTTGGCCTCGACGTTGCCGGCCAGGTCGCGGCCGCGGTACCAGAGTCTATATTTGCCGTCGGGCATCGTGCTACCGGTACTTAAGGCATAAACGCCGTTGACGTCGGGGGCTCCCGTCGGGGCTTTAATGGAAACCGGGGAAGCGGCGTAAGCAAGTTGCGTCCAGCCGCCGGCCGGCGCCGCCGCGACGGCTTGCGTCGTCCAGACATACCAGACGGCCCCGCCGTTCATGCCGGAACCGGGGACGACGTCCGCCGCGCTGATCGTAAAGGACGGCGCGGGCGCCATATACCAGCCGTTGGTGCCATTCGGGCTGCCGGGCACGCTGGTCGTCGGTTTGTCTGAATCCCAAGTGCCGCCCGAAGTGACTTCCGCGCCGAGGTGGCCGGTTGTCACCGGAATGTTCTTAACATCGTCGGTCGCCCTGGCGTGAATGGTTATGGAGGTTCCCCGCGGCAGGTTGGTATTATCGGGGCCATCGTAATACCAGGTCGCGCTAGGCAGGCCTCGACCGGTATCGATGGTTGCCGTCGGCCAGGAAGCCGGCAGCGCGTTAACCCAGGCGGCACCGGTCCAGTACTGGTGCGGCGTGGTATCGTTGCGTTCGATGATAACCTCGACCTTGTCCACGCCGGAGATGTCGTCGGCCGCCGTACCGAAGATCCTTTGCTGGAACCAGCCGCCGGTGGCCGGGGTTATGACCGTGGTCGGAGCGACGGTATCGATATGCACGTAGAACCGGTTCATGTGGTCGACTTCCTGGTCGATGGGATAACCGGTGCGGTCAAGGTTGATGTTGCCGGCCTTGTCTGTTCCGGTAATTCTCACGGAGTAATCGCCGGTTGGCAGCCCCGTCGTATCCAAGGTACCCATTGCGCCGGCCGGGTTGAGTTGATTGGCGCCGCCGGCGTGTCCGCTCGAGAAGCTCCAGGCGCCTCTGGTGTCGTTTACATCCGTGCAAGTCGTCCCCGCCTTGAAGGTCGACCCGATCTTGTAAGTCGATCCCGCCGCCGCGGTCAGCGTGCCACTCAGGGTGACGTCGGCGGCCAGAGTCCTGTCCGACCCCAAGGTGTAAGGTCCGGTGCCGGTCCAGGTGCCGCCGATGGCGTCCCGGTCGGTTGCGCTCGAGCACACGGTGCCGGCTTTCAGGAAGGTGCCGGCTTTTAACGTAGAGCCGGCCGCCGTGGTTAGTGTGCCTTGGACGGCATCCACCACGGTCGTCCGGTCGGCCGATAAGGTATAGGGTCCGGCGCCGGTCCAGGTGCCGCCGATCGGGATATTCCAGCCGGTCGTATCACCGGCGCCCTTACGGCCCGTTCCCCACTCAAAAGTGTATTTACTGAAGCTGTTGCTGCCCAGAACCGTCGCCGGCAGCGTCAGAACCGACCCCGCGGCCACGACCACGGTGCCATGAATGGTCGTATTGTTTAATATTGTGACAGGCGCGGTCAGAGTATTGCCCGACCAAATACCTCCGATTGCCGTCCGGTCGGACGCGTTGGCTGCCGTCGTACCGGTGTTGACCGTCGTCCCCCAAGCCAGGATGGAGTTGGCGACCATACTTAAGGCGCCCTGCAGGGTCACCTGTCCAGTCAGCATCCTGTCCGCGGTCAGATTGTTGCCGGACCAGGTGCCGCCGATGTTCGTTCTGTCGGTCGCATCGGCGTCGGACGAACCGCCTTTTACTAAGGTTCCAACCGGGGGCATGTTCGGGTCGTAGACGATTCCGGTCAGACCCCAACCGGTGGAAACCGTATTGTCCCAGCCGTGGCCTTCCAGAGGCACGGTCACGTTGGCAATTGTTTTAACATTGTCTGCAATGACCGCGACCTGCGCTTCGTCGCCGATATTGCCGGCTAAGTCAACCGTCCTTGACCGGAAGACATAATGTCCATCGTCAGCTGTCATGCTGTCCCAGAGGTAATACCACTTGCTGAAGTTCGTGCCGCCGCGACCGGAATCGTTTTCCGCCAGATCGGTGAAGTCTCCCGTGACTTCATCGTAGACCTGCACGACGTTGATATCGGACTCATAACTCGGGTTGGTGCCTTTGCCGGCGTCGCCTTCGATCCGGTAAGCGCCCCGCACATATTCGTCGGTGACCGGTTTAGTGACCGCGGCTGTAGGTTTGGTCATGTCTACCGACAACAGCGTGTTGCCGTAGTTGGCCGGCCCGCTGCCCCAATTGCCTAAAGCCGACTTGCCGTGTACCCAAAAATCGTACTGAGCCTGGTCGTAGGATTTTACGGTCGCGCTCGGTATGTTGTAGTAAACGATCAGTGTCGATGATAAAGCCGGCGGCGGAGACGGCAGGATCGGGTCGCTGGAGAAGCCGGGTGGTTCGGCCAGCATGGCGGTACCCGTGCCGTTCTGCAACCCGGTCGGCATCGTCGCTTGTTTAAAGAACTCCGCCTGACTGATGTTGTAACCGTCCGGATCGTCTATAGTCGCCCGGAGGCGCAGATTCGTTACCGCGGTCCGGTCGCCGGTCTCGCTGATTATATAGTCGCCGTTGGTCGGGAACTGCGTCGTACCGGCCGGGAACTCCACCGTCGCCCCGCCGGAGATAACCCCGGCGAAACCGATCTCGGTGACCGTCGGGGTGTTCGGCGGATTGTAGAAATACGGATTGGCGAAGTACGGGTTAGGCTCGGCCGCCTCTTCCTCGCCCGAAGACTGGAAATTGACCGTCGCGCCTGTTACCAGGGACACGTCGCTCTCGGCACGTCCGATGGTGATTGCGCCTTTCTTGCCGGCCAGGTCGGCCGGGCACGTCAGTTTGACTTCAATCTCGTAGACGCCCGTGCCGCGCCATTCCCCGCGTCGGAATCCGAAATACGGGACTTGCTCTTCCTTAATCCGCCCGTATTCGGCTTTGATGGTCCTTCCGGCGCTGTCAAACACGACAGGTGGTAGCCACTTGGCGACTTCTTCCGGTGTGGCGGCGCGGCCCTTAAACATCCTTGAACCGGTTACGGCGTCCCTGGCCTGACCGATAAGTTTGACTCGGAAGACAACCGTTTTGACGACGGCCGCCGGTTCGGGTTGGCCTTGCTTCCATTCGGGTACGTTTAAGGAGAGCTTATTGATTTGGGCGGGCGCGAATTTTAGAACGGCGGAATCCGGCTCGCTACCCGCGTTTAACGTAGTCGTGGCGGTCAGCTTGTAGGCCTCTCCGGAGGCGTCGTCGCCGGTGTCGGCACCGCCGCCTTTATACACGACCTTCAACGTATAGACCGGCGCTCCGGCGCCACCTACCCAGTCTTCCACCTGGACAGGTACTGTATATACACCAGTACCTTGGCCGGCTGAATCCTTTATCTCTTTAACCTTGGCCGTGTCCACACTGAAGAAACAAGGGTCGCCGTTCGTCGCGGTCAAGCCGTTGGTCGGGATAGAGAACTGTCCCTGATCAACGCCGTAAGTCCGGCCGGTGACCAGCTTGCCTTGCTGGTCAGTGAGGACGACGGTGATTTCTATCTTACCATCGGCCGGCGCGGCGGTGGCCGTATCGACATGGATGTATTCGACCGCGCCCGACTGACCTTGTCCCGCCACCCAGGTCGCGAACATATCCGTGCTGCTTAAAATAAATAAGACAAGCAGCCCCAGAACGAATGCTATGAACTTTAGTGGGTGGGCCTTAGCCATTTTAACCACGCGATGTCACATCCTTCTTTATATGTTCGCGTGACAGTTCGTGCACACGCCCCGTTGCGAGCGCCTTAACAGCGTGCTGCCAACAGGAAGCTGCCCGCGCTCAAGCGCATCCATAGCCGCCTGGGTGCTCATCACCGCGTCGGTTCCGTGTACCCGATGGCAAGTCAGGCAGGACATTGTATTATCAATATCACTGCCCAGACCGCTAGGACGGTTCAATGGAAGGTCGGTAGTCAAGTCGTAGTGAAGGCCGTTAACCGGGTCGATCACCCCGGTAATCATCGAGTCCGTGTTGTGGCGATACCGCATAACGTTGCCGAAGATATCGCCGGCGTCGTACGTCCCGGTGTCCTGTCTGGTCGTATAGCGGCTGTGACAAGCCGCGCACCACTGATCCTGCCCCGCTTTATAGTTATTAGTATAACGCTGGATGTCGGGCACGTTGGAGTCGAAATCTCTATCGGTGTAAGCCCGGTAGCCGTTGGCTTGGTAAGTCTGCTCCGTCTCGTTCGCCCACGGACCATTCCAGGTCACGATCTTGTCGGAGGTCACGCCGTTCGGCCTCACACGAAGCAGCCGGTACTGGCCCAGGTGCCCCTTGTCCATGTGAGGGGTGTGGCAGGAAACGCACTTTAGGGTTACCGTCGCGCCGCCGCTCTGGTTCGGCTCGGCGCCGAACGGTACGAGCGGCGTGTCCATCGTATGCTTGGACGTCGTCGTCGAGACGTTCTGGATGTAGTTGAAGCCGCCGCCCAAGAGGTTCATGTTCGGGTCGCCCCACTGATGATCGGGTTCGCCACCGGCGACGTATTTGCCGTTCATGACGTCGGTGTCCGCGCCCACGCCCGACCAGTGGCAGGTCTGACACAACGCCGTGCCGGACGGATCTTTAATAAGGTTGCCGGCCGTGGCGGTATGGACCCGATGACAAGCGGCGCAAGCGTCGGGATTAGCGGCGAAATCATCGTGCGGATTCCCGGCCAGGGCCACGCTACCCATAGCCAGATAGAACGCTATTAAGCTGATCCCTATCGCTATTATCCGCTTCGTCATCTTAAGTCACATCCGCCATGTTCCGGATAATCCTCTCGGTTTAGAAATTGTGGCACTCGCCGCACAACTTACGTCCATCGGTTCTCAAACTAAGTCCGTCGGCCCCGGTCGGCAGGCTGCCCCGGTCCGGGCCTAAAACGGAAGATCCCTCCATCTTGGCGGCCGTGCCGTGCGCCGCGTGACAGGTCAGACACGTCAATCGATCGTCCGCCGTGCGCCCGTTGCCGGTCACATCCTCCAGCGGCAGATCGGTGTAAAGATTATAGCTGGCCCCGTTGACCTCGTCGGTGCTGCCGGTAATGACCTTATTGACGGCGTGACGATAGCGCGCGGTCGAGCCATAGATGTCACCGGCGTTATAGACGTCGGTGGAAGACCAGCCACGAGTCATATATTTCTGGTGGCACTGCGCGCACCATTCACCCAGGCCGGCCTGATAGTTTCTGGTGTACTCTTGCTCGCTATTGAGGTTGCCGGCGGAGAAGTCGGCGATCGTATACGCTTTGTACGTCCCGCCTTGGACGGTCTGGGTGGCGTCGGTCCACGGCCCGTTGTAAGCGACCGCAAGGTCGGAGGCCGCGCCGCCCGGGCGCTGCCGCAGCAGTCGATAGTTGTTGTTATAGTGCGGCGTATGACAATCCTGGCAGCCAAGAGTGTAGACCGCTCCGTTCCCGCCGTATGGCGTTCCGGTAGCGCCGATCTGATGGCTGCCGGTTACGGCTTGCGTATTATCGATGTACTGGAACCCGCCGCCCAGCAGCAGCGCACCGGAGGCTCCCCAGGTATGAGCGGCGGCGGGTCCCAGACCTTCTATATAAACACCTTCCATGACAGCGGTATCTGCGCCTTGGCCTTTAGAATGGCAAGAGACGCACAGACCGGTCGTGGAAGACACAGGCAGAAGCTTTTCAGTATTGGCTAAGTGTAACCTGTGACAGGAGGTGCACTTGTCGGTATCGGAGCTGAACGGTCCATGAGGGCTGTACCCGTAGACGGGGTGAGACAGGAATAAGACCATGGCTAGCGCCATAGCCGCTGCTAGAGCCAGATAAGCGAAAGCAAACCTAAGGGTCATGCCCTCAGGTTCTACTTTCATGATATTGGCCAAGTACTTTGCTCCTGCCTTCATTCTCCGCTCCCTGCTTCAGCGTTGAGTTCAATCCTTCGCTGCTGGTCGCCGGACTGCCACTCTTTGCGTTTAGCAGGCCGCGGAGTTCTATTTATTTTATCGGTAGATTTGCTACAAACCTTGAAGGTCAGCATGCCTTCAAGATACTTCAAAAAGCTTTTTCAATACGCATATATATTGTATCTGTTATCTCATTCAAATCTTAGTATAACCGGTCCGCTTAAAGCGTAGCCTTTGCCGTCGTCGCGGACGATCGCGGCGAAGGCGGTCTCAACCCCCACGACGAGCACGACGTCGTCGGGGTATCCGGTGTCGCGCTTGCGGGCGAACTCG
>JBAZZW010000004.1 GCA_041658625.1 Actinomycetota bacterium | reverse complement strand
GCCTCAAGGTCATTTTGGAGCCGATAGTGAAGGGAAAGCGGAAATAACGCCCAAACCTTGCAGAATGCAATGCGTAGGATCGACGTGGTGGCGTTTTCAGGGTGGGGGTAGGGGTGTAGTGGCGGGGTGTTTTGGGCTGTGCTGGCTCGTAGACTGTATTTTCTGTGGCTTCCGTAGTCGGCTGTTTGGGTGGTACGGGAAGATTCACAGATATGAACGTTTCAGAATGCAATGTCAAGGAAAACAGGTTAGTGCCTGAGATTGTGGTGTTTTTGGCTCATTACAGGGTGAGTGAGTATTACTAACCAGTTGAAAGGATTTGCCGTGGAATCATTATCATTTTAGGTTATTCAGTTTCTCATATATTGGGGGGAGCCCCCCGGACGCTCCATGACATAACCTCACCTTATATGACTTCACTCAGGAGCGGAAATCGGGCGCGTACCTTCGCACACGAAATGGTTATGAACAATTGATGAACAGGGTTATGCACAGGGAATTGCAGATTTATTGGGGTTGATTCTTGTAAGGCATTGATATAATTAAGCAGGGTTCTTTAGTAGCACGTAATACTTTTCTGTAATATGTCGTGTTTGTGTTGACAGGTGGGGGGGCTCATGGTAGAGTGTATTTACCTCAGAAATAAAAGACTCCCCAGGTCACTACCCTAGGGAGCCTAGTCCAGGATGCTTTAATAAGGAAAGCACCATGAACACACCGAATCTAACCCACCAGAAGAGTGAAGTCAAGGCCAGCCAGCAAGAAACGCGATTCCCGCCTGTCTGGATTCAGCTTGACGGCTATCCTTACGCTGCAATCGTCTATATGAGAAAGTGAGGAGATTATGGACCACTATACTTGCGAACGGTGTGGCACTGTGGAAGACGAGTTTCAGTTCAACTTCAATCACGCATCCAGAAACGGGGAAACGGTGTGCCGGGCTTGTATTGCAAACAGGGTTCCGGCTAATGATATCGTTTCTCGGCTGGCTCAACTACAAGAAGAGGCCGATTTAAACTGGCACAGCCTTCACGGTAAAAACGAGCCGAGCATTGAATGGGAACCTGGTCTGTTGGGGTCTCCTGCATACTGGGCAGGCAAGAAACAAGCATTTATGCGGGCAATAGAAATTGTGATTCAAGGAATCACACCACCTACTAATGTGGATACCATTCTAACCCGCGTTGAAGAACTCGATTCGATCTTGAGAAACAAAGATCCTGAGTGTGAACCTTGTGAAGAGATCGCAGTTGGCCGGGCACAGGCATACCACGAAGTCAGGGAATTTTTGAGAACTGGAAAATGGGCTTGACCTTCCTCGCTCCTGCCTCTTTCACCAGGGGCAGGGGCAAGCTGTCAAGGCTTAAATCAGACCATAGGAGGTCGAACGATGAAACTGCACACGTTCAAACCAGAAAACGGAGAATCTTTCAGGGCATGGGCAGATGTTTATCAACATGAACCCTACACATGCCACGTACGAATTAAATCACTGGCCAATCTTGCAAAATTCCAGGGTGTGATTCATTGGGGCCGCTATAATGCTACCGTGAGAACAGTAGAAGTCGGGATCCATAATGGGTATTGCCCATGCTCCGATTGTGATGGCCGGCCCGGAACATGGAACGACTAACCCACCCCTTGCCTGCGGGCAAGAAAGGATTGAGCAATGAGAGGCACCATTGACGATCTAAGAAAGGCGCTTTTCGGTAACCTAAATCCCCTTGACCATGCCACAGATATCCGCAGCAATATACGGCGACTCTGGATGATGGGATGGCCGATAAAACATCCAGGGGGCAACATCCCGATCCACGAAAAAAAAGAGGAACGACCAATAATTTCGAGAATAGATGAGAAATGGCGACAATGACTCCCCTCGCCTGCGGGCAGAAAGGAACGACTGATGGAAATCTTACTTGCATGGTGGCTTATCGTGTCGGCAATCGCGGCATGTCAAACGGCAAAAGCAATCCTGATGCGGAGGTGATTAATGGACGACTTCACAGACCTTCTCGAACGGTTTTATCCACCCCCGCCACCCCGGGTTCCGCGGGTGCAGAAGAATCGCGTGTTCACGGATGACCAGTTGGTCAGCCTCTACACGTTTATCAGAGCCAACGAGCACACCCCAGCCATGCAGCAACAGTGCCGCTTGGCCAGGTTTGCACTTGGAAATGGCCTCCGTGAGATCGAGATCGTACATCAGGCCAAAGGCACGACCATTGTGGATAGAAACGATCAAATCACTGCGCACGTGGCCGCTGAGTGGTCCAAAAACCACAAACCGAGGGAGACTCCTTGCACACCCGAGCTTGCCCCATTTTTGCGCTCATGGCTTGAGGAGATGGAAGAGGGAGAGTACCTGTTCCACAAGTCAAATGGTGAGCCGTACACCACCCGACACCTTCAACGATGGTGGAATGAGTTATGTGCCGCGGCCGGCCTCCCGAACCTGGCAGGGATGCACGGCACAAGGCACACATGGGCCACTGAGGAATTGAGATCGAAGCGGCTGGATATACTCCAGGTTTCCAAATTCCTCGGGCATGTTCGCATTGAGATTACCATGAACTACTACGGCCATGCCGTCGCGGAGTCCGCGTACAGCACTGAGCCGCCGAAATGGTGGAGCGTAGCTTTGTGCCAGGATAAACCAGCACTTAGGATTGCGGGGTGAAAGATGGTGGTGTACGCACTAAATGAAATCCAGGATATTCCAGGATGCTCCGAGTATCCTCGCATGATTCTTCACGGGATATTCTCGAACGAGGGCAAGGCACAGGCGAGGGCTGAGATGTTGTCTTTAGATCCGAGCAACGTCGCTATAGCTGCATGGGAACTTGATGGAGAATACATCTATGGAGAGTAATATGGACATACCGACCATGAAAGAATGGATTGAGGTTGAGGGGCCGTTCTGTGTCCTCCCTAAAGTTTCAACTGAGCCTCTACCCCTTTTTCATTATTCAGAAGGCGCCATGTGGGACGATCCGATTTTTAAAGACATAGTTTGGATGACGAAAAATGATTCTGACGTGGAATGAGGTTCATACCTGCAAACCAAGATATTGAAAAAGGAGGCGAAATGAATGGCCTGCTCTTTCTCATAACCGCCGCAGCGTTCTACTGGTTGTGGGGCGTGGTGGTGAAATGGACAAGGGGGTGAGGACATGCTCTGCCTTACTGGCATACGCCAAATTATCGAGGGGCAAAATATCCGCATGACAGCCGTGGCGATGTGGTGGCTGGCTGGTGGGTATGAAGTTGATGATTTATCTATTCAGTGGTTTGAAGGTGGCCCCATTGTCGAACGTAAGGGAAACAGGGCTATCATTCACGATAATTGGCAAATAGCCCCGTCAGTGAATGAGGACAATTTCACTCGGCTGATCACAACGGCTTGAGGACAAGGAGGGTGTGATGGTAACCTGGAGAGAATTCTGGAAACAATGGGCGTTTGACATATTCGGCACAGAACAACGAACGAGACCAGTGCCAGAACCCACCATTTCCCCGTACCTTGACTGGCTAGATGGGGAAATTAGGGACATGAAATCTCTGATGGAGCGTAAAATAACTCATGAGAAGGCCCAATGGGAAGCTGAAATGATGCAGGATGTCAGAGCGCGTGAGCAACAAAGTTATGCTCAACCAATGCCGAATTATTTCAGTCAATCCCCTTATTGCTTCGGTTTGAACGGTGTTTCTCTTGAAGCTGCCTTGCGGGGTAATGCCATAGTATTTGGAAGTTGCCCCTGTTGTGGCCGGCCGTACCGTTAATTCTCGACCATCCCAGCGCGACGGGATCGCTCCTGCTCGCGCATTTTTCTGTACCGCTCTTCGTTCACAGTGTCCCCACGTTTTTGGGCGTACTTGATATCAGCCGCCAAACGTCGATCGATCTGACTCGCCTCCCACTTCCGGCTTTTCTCGTACCTGCTCCTGTCAAACGGGTAGAATTTCCCGCCACTCACAGTGTACGCCCCAGCCTCCCACGGTGAGGATGGCTCACGGTTGGGATCTCTCCACAAGCCCAACCCTTCACCCATGACATCAGTTTCTTTCAGATGCCTACCCCACGGGGATTGACCCAACATGTAATCCCAGCCGGCTGGTACGCTCTGGCCGAACAATTTGTTGGTGGCCATTTCATAGGGTCGTTCCTGCCCAGGTATCAGGCTACGGATGGGGTTGATTAAGTTCTGCGGGAATCCTCCAGCCACCGCGTCGATCTCTCGACCCTTGAACGCGGACCTGTTCGCGCCCAATTCAGCAGGGCCCTTGATGAATGGATTGACCCAGGAGAGCGCGGCATCGGTCGGACGTTTCAGGAATTGCTCAAGATTCCCCTGGGGGAGATACCTACCCAGCATGGCAATATTCGGCAATCCGGTACTCGATGTTCCAAAATCCATTCCAAGGAATTTGCGAACCGGGGACTGTTCTTTGATCCACGGGTCTGCAATATCCTTGTCGGACTGAGATATCGGCTCGAATGCAGTGTCAAGCGTCATTCCCAGCCGGTTCAATTTCTGTGGTTGCTGCGTAGCATTCTTCCAGGTCGAGCGTGCAACATGGCTCAACCATCCATAGAAGGGGATAGGCAGGGCGGCGAGGTTCGCCTCTGTGGGGGTCATGGCCTGTCGTGAGTAATTACCAAGGGCCTCGTGAGCTACCCTTGCGGCACGGTTGAGCATGAGTTTTTGTTCTTCAATTGGGAGTTCTTTTAGGTTCGGCGCATTCTTGGCAATCCAGTCATTCGCCACGGCAATCTTGGCATTCCCCTCGGCCTTGCTACCAACTTTGAATATCGGGTCCAGAAATACCTTCCCGAGCGCCCCGGTTGCCTTGCCCAACATTCCGGGAGGCTCCTTGCCCATTGCCATACCAAGACGTTCCTGAACCTGCTGCCCTATTGATCCAACCCCACCGTATTGCCCGCTCTCTTCCAGCCCTCGTGCAAGCCATTCCTCATAACGTGGACCACCCTTGACTTGCTGCCCGATAGCTTCCGCTGTTCGGTATGGCCACATAAGCGGGTTCATTTCCATAAATTGCTGGAATGGATTACTTCCGAGGTTTCCGGACAGCCATCCGGCATGGCCGAGGACTAGACGGCGCCAAAAGTTGGTTCCTTTCTGTAATGCCTGCCCTGCGCGAGAGTTGACAACGTTGTCCAACAATTGTGCGATGGAACCGGCGCCACTCTCAGGATCGAACACACCCTTGCCCATGTTTTCGAGACGGTTGGCAATCGCAGGGTGCGCCTGAAAATCCTCGAAACCCTTGACGGCGAGCGGCCTGAACCCTGCACGTGCGGTCAATCCTGGTTCGACAAGGCCGCTATCAATCCCGGCTTGAAGCATCTTGATGTACTTGGTCTGCTCATTACGTCTCGTGATCTCCAGGAGCATCGCGGCCATTGGATCATCAAGCCATGTTCGATTCGGAGCAACGGCCTGGACTTCCTTGAGGCTCGCGGGCTTCTTGAAGACTTGGAACCCCGGCATAACCGGTTCTTGTGGTGTACCGACAACCTTTGTGCCTATCTCGGTGATAGGATTAGGGGTCGGTTTGACCGTGACTCCCGGCTCAACAATGGGATGTGGTGAGGCGGTGACTTCCATCCCAGGCATCACATCGAGGGGTAACGGACGAGCCTGGACCGGAACCATTGACTCTTCAGGTACGAAGTTCTTTGTCTCGCCGGACGCTTTGCCCATGGGAGTTATGCGTCTGAAGGCACGTTCGGCGGGTGTGCCGATATCAAAATACTCATTGCCAAGTTTGATGATGCCATTCTCTCCGATTTCTCCGGTCTTAATTACCTTGTTCAACGCATCGTCAAAGAATTCATATTGACCCTGCCGTGGCCAAACGGGGATCTCTTTTCCGCCCTTGATATTCTCGCCGCTGTACATGAACCGGGGGCCTTCAGAGGTCTCCATCGCCGTTACGCCAGTTGCATTCTTGCCTAGTGGGCCACTGGCTACAATCTTTCCGGTCTCCCTATCTATCCAGTCATGCACTCCCTCTTTAGGCCAAACGCGGACATGCCCCGCCTTGTCAACATTCCCAGGTGCGTAATTGTACACCGTCTCGTAAATCATGTTCCCTTTGTCGTCAAGTTGGCCTGTCGCCTTCCTCATTGTGGCAATGCCGGTCTCAGGCGTGGCTGGTCCCGTAGCATAGACTTTGCCGCTCTGGTCCGCCCAGGTATAGCCGGGTGACTCCGGGGTGACTTTAATAATTCCCTTCCTCACGTTGTCAGGGCCAACAAGCCAGTGTTCAGTCTCAAAGATCATCTTGCCATTCGCATCAACTTGGCCGGTTGCTTTCTTCACGGCCACAACGCCCGCCTTGGCTGTACCTACGTCACCGAGAGCGACAACTTTGCCAGTGTCAGGATCTGTAAATTTTAGCCCCTGCCGATTGGGGTCAGATTCAGCAAACTGCTTGACTCTTAGGCCACTCCTGCCCTTCTTTATATTGTCCTTCCCAACAAACCAAGTTTCGGGTTCACCGCTTGTAGGGATTTGAACAATTCCCGTTCGAGGATCTTTGTCCTTGCCAACAGCAATTACTTTGCCGGTAGCATCCTCATACCTCCAAATTGTGCGCCCCGGCTCCTTGTACGCATTTGGATCTCCCAATTGTCCCCTGGCGCCGCCCTTGCCAGGAGTAGGAATCTCCATGTGCTTCATGTAGTTGTACTCACCGGGGATTTCTAACGCAGGGTATGACTCGCGCCCTACGGCATCACGGGTCTGTTGCAATTTCTCGTAGAAGTCCCGTTGGATCTGTTGGATGGGCCTGGCAATATCGACAAGGGGCTGAAGGTCAGGACGGCTACCCTCACGTTCCAGGGCGTCATATACATCGGCCTTGGTCACTCCCGGATAATCTTTCATGGCTCCGGTTAAAGCCGCGTCAGCTTCAACCCACTGCTTCTGAATGGGCGCTATGTCATGCTCGTACCCGATCCTGTCAGCCGCCTCCTCAAAACCTTTCGCCCCGGGGATGCTCTCCGGGGCTCGCCGCATGAATGCTTTGCCCAATGGACCACTAGCCAAGTATTCCTTCGCTACATTCGCGCCCGCCAATTCAGCGCCCTTCCCCGCGAGGGATTGGCCTTCTTTCAGAAATGGGAACGCGGCCTTTGCCACACGAGGAAATAATCCCGCAGCCTTGGCCGGCGCGGCGACAACATTAAGAGGGTCTAGCATAAATTGCGGCAGCTCATGCGCCACTAACTGGGGAAGGTACTCTGACCAGGGCGCATCATCGTTAGGCCGCGGGATTCCCATTATATCGCCGAAATGAAATGCACGCTTCCCGGTGATACCCTGATAAGCATTACTCAGAGCCGACTCGTTCGGATCTTCGCTTATGAGCCCCTGTGTCAAACCAGCGAGTGCATTGACGGGGTATCCGAAGAATGCCAGCGCGTCAAGGACATGCCTCGGGATGGAGCCGCTTTGCGTGGGCGCGGGCGGAAGATCCGAGCCGAAGGTCTGAATGTAATCCTCGAAAGCCATTACTTACCACCCAGGCCGTACTGTTGCATGTAGAGTTTAAGGATAAGCGGCCAGACTTTGTTGCGAAGATCGCTGGGGAGTTGCGCTAGATTGCGCCCAGCTTGTTTAAGATCCTCTGAGGGGCCTGGTATGTAGGGTGCCGCCGCTTCTATTCCCCTCTTCATCCATTCTATACCGGGCGGCATGAAGGGACGAGCCATGTTCCCTATCCCCTTGGCGATATCCATTGCCTGCTCACCCTTAGTGGGCTGCGCTGCCGATGTCGGGGCCGGCGCGGGTGCATTTTGCTCAGTCTGTGGGTTCATCGGCGGCAACGCAGGCCGCGGCGTGCGGTACTGTTGGCGGAACTTCTCAGGCAAATCGGCCAGGACTTCGGGAGGGAGTGAGTTAACATCTTGTGCCCACATCCTGGCCATTTGCGCTATCGGCTTTGGGCCGTATTTCTTTAGGACGTTGCCCTCAGCATCCTTGCGCCCCGATGGATCGAGGATGTTACCCAACGCGGTCTTGATGTCTTGCGTCAACTGCGGGTCCTTTATCACCGCCTCTTTATCAGCCGCTCTTTCCTTCGGCGTCTGGTATGGATACTGGACACCATGAATCTGTGCGAGCGTTTGTCTCAGTTGCTCAAGTTGGGATTCGGCGTTGGCCTCAACTGCTGCTTTCCTTTTATTGGATTCAAAATCCGAACCACCCACCCTATTATGAACCTCATCCCGTATCCCACCCATGCGTGCATTGAGATAGTCCTGCATGGTTTGACGTTGCAGGTCCGCGTCTGGCTTATTGGCCTTGTCCTCCATGTTGCGCCAAAACGAGGGGACCTGGAATTTCTCGGCATTTGGGCCGGTAAGCTGCAAAGGACGGCCGGGTGTGGTCGATGCCGTGCGATAGGAGGGTTCAATTGTGTCGCTAACAGAAGGGATAGCCTCTTGCCCTTCCGGCCCCTGCTCCATGTAATTGGTCGTGAGTGGGTTCGGCTTCCCGAATGGCCTATCAAACCGATACTGCGCTTCTTCCGGTGCTCCGCTAGGCATACCTACCCGATGGAAGAAGGGGCTGTAACCCACTTCCGGGAAGCCACCGCTTACGCTTGTGGGGCCTTGACGATATCCCGGTTGGCCTTTGGGGATCTGCCAACTTGCAGCATCAGCGGCGTTCTGCTTGTCGCGTCGTCTGCGATATTGAACTTCGCTCTGCTTCTGCATATTCTCGAACGCGGTCTTGAAGCTCTCCATCTCCCACGGGTTCGGACCATAATTGGCACGGGTATTTAACGGCCCACCACCTCGCTGCCATGTCTGGTTCAGTGAATTCCATCTTGTCGGAGTGCGGGCATTGGTTATCATGTCCCGGTAAACGGATTGTGCATCAGAGAAGGTGTCAGATTCAGGATCGAACCCGCCGTATGGCATCGTCTGGCTTGCGAGTTGCCGAAGGATCTCAAGGGGGTTCTTGTACCTCCCCATGTTGTCCTGCTCCATAGTCGGGTACGGGTTCGCGTAAGGCCCTAATTCTTCATCAGTATATAAACGGTAATCAGGCATGATGCCTCCTAGTCCAACGACCAGTTGCCGACTGTGCGGTTTTCGTTAAGTGTGCGATAGTGGTCAAGTATTGTTTCTAAGTATCCTCTCCATGTTGTTGACTCAGATGGTCTGCGCTCTGCCCATTCTCGTATCGCCTGTAGGGCATCCGGTATAGGTTGAGTTGCCAATTCCTCTAGGCGTTGAGCGGCCATATCCTGTGAGCTGGAGTGCATCTGATCCCACAACCATTGCCCTGGCTTTGCATTGCTACCCGGTTCCCCCGGCACCCGTGAAGTAACGCCGGTGTATCCCCAGTCTTGGAGTTGTTGGGGAGAAAACTCGTGTTCGGGACGCCAGCCAGAGGCCAGCGCCTCTTCTCTCGTGACACCTATGCGATCCCAATCAATTTCATCAGGCAGGGAACGACCTTCAGCGTAACCCTTACCTGCTCTAGTAGCATAAGTATTTTGGGGGATGTCAGAAGGTAAATTAGTTTCCCTGCCTATTCGCGCGTACTCGAGCATGTTTCGTTTTAAGTTCGGATAGGGATCAGTGCGCTTGCTTTTAGCGAAAGCTTCCCATCCTGGAATTGCTTCGGGGAGCATCGGATTCAAAACCATTTCATCAAGTCTTGGCCCTAATTCCTTTTCTAGACCTTTCCATATTTCTCCAGTGGCCAGAGGAGAATTAGACCAGATCATGTTCCATGTCGGCGGATAATCAGGCCCCAGATGCTCATAGCTCGCCTCCCCTCGCAATTTTGGGGGTGTTCCCCGCCAGGACTGTAAGGTACGAATCCCTTCTTCTTCAGGACCGTAGGCTCCTACTCGTTTCAATACACCCCCCACTCCCAGCGGCCCCGTCGCACCCATGCCAAGACCTTCCGCCCCCAGCCCAGCGAGTTGTTGATCAAAGGGCTGTTGCCAATAATCCGCGGGTAAGGGGCTTTGCATGGCTTTCAAGGCATCAGTCAGCCACGACACATCCGGGGATGGTCCCCACTGTTGGCCGAAGGAGGGATTCCCACCTGTATCGCCCTGATCGTAATATGCTTTTTCGTATGGGTTCATCGAAAACACCTTCTAGTAATCCCAATTCGGGTCCTGATAATCGAATTGTCGGCCCATGATGCCCTCCTAATAGGACCTTGATGTGCGTTTTTCTGGCGCGAACATTTTTTCGAGGTCCCCCATATTATAGGTGCTGCCCGTGCTACCGCTCATCATGGAGTTGGCCGCGCCGCCCCCAGTCTTCCCCGCGCCACCCATCCAGTACGGGGAGAGGCCCATCAACTGAGCATAGTTTGTAGCTCCAGGATCGACACTTGGGTCATAACGGCTTTGAGTGCCGCCCTGCATGGCAACCCGCCGCATAAGATTCTCGTTGTTGATAGCACCGTACGAAGCTGAGTTTGCCGCATTTTGCTGTTGCTGTCTATCCGCGGCCTGCCAATCCCACGCACGTTGACCCTCACGGAGCCGCTGTGATGTCGCGGTGTCCTGACCGAACGCGTCAAGCTGCATCTTCGCCCACTGCATCGCGGACGCGTCCCCGGACTGGAGGGCCTGGAGGAGCATCTGCATCATGTTCGAGCCAACGCCCAATTGAGCTTTGTAAGCATCTGCCATTGCATTTGCGCCCTGATTGTCCAGTCCTACCGCGTCCCGTGTCCAGTCCACCGACCGGCCGTAAGCATCCGCGTAATTATTTGCCACGGTCTCATTCCCCGAGCGCAAGGCTGCACTTCGCATGTCCGGAACCCCGCGAACCCCCATTCCGGAACGTGACGACGCAATCCCAGCATTGGACATACGGCCTGCGTTTTCATTGACCGCGTTCCTCACCCCGCCCTGAAGGTTCCCAAGGAAGCCGCCAATGCGAGGATCACTCGGATTGAGGCTCGAATACCCGAAATAATCTTTGAAGCCTTGTGCACCGCCCGCTAGGGGGTTCGTGCCCCCGAGGTACTGGTCCGCGTACTTCTGATACTGTGGCAAATATTCCTTGTAAGGATCCTCGTAGGAGTTCGTCTTGAAGTAATCGGATACTTGGCCTCCAACACCACCTCCAGAAGTTCCTGCGTATTTGTCTGGCGCTACATATGAATAAGCCATAATATTTCTCCTTATGCCAACCTGTCCTCATCTGCATCGAGCCCAACAGTCCACCGGAGATCCTTCACCCATCCCGTGCCGGTGAATCGGAGCTTGAAAAAGTTCGCCTTTATGTCTCGACCGATGAAGTAATCTGCAAAATCCTTACCGGATAGGCCGGCTAGAGTGCTTATCGTGAATGCCTGGTCGAACACAATCGCGGTCTGATTCCCATCCGTGAACAGTTCCACAGTAATTGAGTCGGCTGTTTGCTGTGACCCGTAGACTGTGAGGCCGGTAAATATCAACACGTTTTGCTCGTCTCCAAACCAGCCGGTCTCGGCAATCCATTCGATATCGTTCGCATCGTTACCAGTCCCGTCCGTGTCCCCGGTGAGCAGCCGGATCATGCGACCGCCATCCGTCCCCGCGTACAGCCCGACACTCCCGGTATCATGGTAGCAAAGCGCCAGGCTCCATATCGTGAATGGAGTGCTTGCATCAGCGATCAATTCCTCGAATGCCATGGGCGGAAGCCAGACATTCTTGTTCAGGTCCAGCACGATCAAATGGGTGTTCCCTGCAAATGGAGTATCAACCGCGGCCAGAAATGGGACGGCCCAACAGAGCCAGTTCTTGGGAGGGTAGAAGGCTCCGCAGGACCAGCCCAAATTGTCGAGGTCCAGCCTCGGGTAGGATCCCTCCTCATCCCACCATGAAACCGACTTCGAGAATCCCATAGACCGCGCCGTATTCCAAACCTGCTGTAGGTGCAGCCCGGATTGAGCAAATGCCCCATGACGATTTATGAAGTACGATGCCTCTTGTAGACCACTGCCAAAATCCGCCTTTGCCTTGATAATCACTTCGGAATTGATTGGTGTGTACCGGGCCGCCTCGATCGATTGCAGGCTGAAATTACTCGGATCGGTCCCCGTGAGTTGGTTCCAACTGTCCACCTTGCTCACGAATAATTGATCCTGGAATGTGGTCACTGCGGTGATACCGCCGATGGAATTCCCCTTCCCTTTCCAGGAATCCGCGCCGCAGAATCCATACTCGGCAAATTGTCTCGAAACATCCACCTGGTCCGGTGCATCGCTACGACTACCCAGGGCCAGCCGGCCATTGAACGCTTCAGCAAACTTGTATTTCTTGAGCGGCTGCGGCTGTGGATAGATCGCGATCTCTGCCAGGGAGGTAGTCGTGGATAGTGTGGCAGATACCATCAACTTCACATAGTAGGCCCGTGGTGCGCCAATTGATAACGGGACACACGTCCGCCAGTCATCCGGTATGGCCCATGTGATTTTGCTCCGCTTGGTCAGGGTTTTGCCTGCATTGGCTGTGCCATCGGAAACGCCTATCGGTGTCCACTGCAATCCGTTCCAGTAGAAACCCCGAATATCCGCATCTTCTTCATTGCCCACAAACGGAATGATCTCAATCTCACCGAACTTCTCGAACTCCATGCCGATGAAAAGTTCTGCAGCAGTGTCCATGGCAATGACCGCGGCGCTCAGGTCCGACCAGACGTTGTCTGTGCAGGTAATTGTATGGTCGGTGACATTCGCATTCGTCACATCGTTATAGAGCACGGCCAGAGGCGCGACCGGCTGGCCATCCCCGATATTCGACAGGAGTTGCGTCGGCGGCTGCACCCGGATCTGTGAGATTTCACAATCCGCGCTTGTGGTGACATTGATTTTGTACCAATAGCCGGGGATATTATTGTAATTCAGGTACTCAGCCTCGAACGGCGCGGCTCCATCATATTCGATTATGCCGGACTGGGCGAAACAGACGTCCGCGACCGCGGTGCCATCCGTCCAGCCCTCGCCTTCATTCCAGGTCGTGCCATCCCATGCTGTGACCGCCGTGGTTCCCAGGTCTTCAAAGAATACCTTCACTGAAGTGAGTGTCGGGACGACAGTACTCGACCCATCCATGAAGAAAGCCCAGTCCACGTAGTTTGTCTGGTGCGGTAAGAAGCCGTTTGTGCTTTCAATGTTGGCTTGAATCAAAGCTTCATAAGCCGCGGGCGCAACTTGGTTAATGGCAACGGCAAGAGCTTGCTTAACGGCAACTTTCAAATCGTCGGTCGAAGCATTCTGAAATGTTCCATTGGTGTCCCGGTATTGCCAGAGCCCTGCATTCTCTCGGACAACCTCATACCAGGCCGCAGATTTCCAAATCCAGAATGTCGCCCGTCCGTCGAAGCTCACGGCACCGAACAAGGCCGTGCCCGCAGGAGCCGTGTAATCAAAATCTAGGCCGGTCAAGTGTTCGACATGCCCAACATACCCGTGGCTCGTGTCTGTGGTCAGTACTACGTACCCCGGTGCGGGAATGACCGGTGGATTGGTGTTCGTGGTGAGGAGTGACACGCCAAGAGTCATCCCGGAGACTAGGGTAAATCCCGTGACTGTTGCGGTGTCATAAGAAGCGGTAGCGGCCTTCTTGTAGTACCCGGAACCCGTGGCCTCACCGAAGCCGCCAATTGCGAATGTGGTCTCCTGCACCGGGACTGTTTCGCTGATCTTCGCGGGCGGCTGCGATGCCAAGCACGCCGTATATGAGGCACTCCATGTTGTCCAGGCCGGGTTAGTCACCGTATGCGTGTACGGCACATTACCAACATAGTAGGTCTCAGAAATCAGACTCCCCGGTTGACTGGTCCGTAACTGATTGAATTGAATGAGCCATGCAGCATAGGCCGGGTTATCAACGAGTTGTGTCCCGCCCCCGGACTGCTGAGTTTCGGTCTCATAAGCGATATCAACAATGCACAGGTGAGCCAATGTCTCATCGAGCGTGAAAGCTGTGCGATCGCAGGTAATTTCACCCGCAGAGGCCAGGATGAAGCTGCTTGCGCCTCCGAAGAGCAATTCCACGGGAGTTGCTACGGTATCATCGGAGGTCCCGGATCGTTGCCCGAAAGCGGCATGATCGACTGTGACCGGGTACGCCGTGGTGTTTTTGAATGTGACCTGAATGTATCCATTGCCGCTCGCGGTGATATCCGCGGCTGAGAGGATAATCCTGAGACTATACCCGGAGAGTTGCGGCCCACCCGCCAAAGTCTTGGAATAGACTGTGGCCATTGTAGCCGCTTCACCGGAAGCGACTGTCACCACATCATCGTCGGTAAGGTGTATGCCGTAGATCCCGGTGATTGCCTGGGAAGCGAGAGCATCCTCAAGTGTCACTTCATCAGCGCCTTCGCCATCCGGCGTAATGGAAAGAATGAATGAGGTCCCGAGCGCACCCACAACCACAAGACCGATTTCAACATCCGGCGCGGTCTTGCCCGCCCCGAGGGTCACAGGATTCACCCCGTCTGTGAAATGACCGGTCTTGTTCGCCTCTGTGTCCAGCACCCAATTCGTGATTGTGCTCTTGAGGTTTGTCCGGTCGATGTAACTCGATGTGGAAAACGGCATATAAACGTTGCTCTGCAACACCGTCACGCCGCCGGTATTGGGGCTGACCACTTCAACCCAAATTGCGGAATTGAGCGGGTCCCGGGTGCAAATCAGTATCCCGCCCTCAGGACGGATGCCCCCAATTTGCGCCGTGGTGTCGGAATCGGGATCGCACACATCTGCGGAGATATCGTCAAAGCTCCCACCTTCGAGACTCAAGAGGACATGGAGAGGGTACGGCCAGTTGGACGCGTCAACTGCCTTCGCACCGCTAAACACGACTGGGGCGGCTGAATCACTGGCTATGATTGCAGCGTCGAGCAGGGATGTGATGGAGCATTCGCGATCATCCACGGCTGAAGAAGTCTCGATAGTACTCAGATCAAGTTCATAGATATCATTGATTGCATTAGTGTACGCATCGCCATTGTCGAAATAAAAGAACCGATCCGTCACCGCATCATAAACTGGTCCAGGGCCTGCACCACTGCTGAAAGTCGGCGCGGTTCCAGCCAGCGCAAAAGGACCGATATGCACTCCAGTATCAAGATTAATGCCGACGGCCTCGGGGGAGACCCCGGCGTAGACGCTTAATAGCCTGCGCTCATGGACCACCGGAGCCCAATCGCTCAGTAAGGAATCTGCTACCAGCGTCCATACTCCGGTTGAGAGATTGTACGTATATAGGCCCTTTGGACTTGTCCAATACGTCATAAAACGTGCAGTATTGGTCAATGCGTCATAGACGCCCCACATCGTATAGCCATTGGAAAAGTATGGCGATGCCCCGGTTTCTGATAATGCAGACCAGGCACTTGTAGCCGGGTCAAATGCTCGAATATAGGGCAAGCTTTGCCCCCCCAAATCTCCGAATACCACCAGCCTCGCGGCCGTACTATCCCAAATGGCCGCGGCAAAAAAACCATACGCATTGGCCGGTGGTGGAGTGCCGCTTGTCGCAACCGCGCCGCTCCATGTGTCTGTAGTCAGATCCAGATAATGAACATCATTAACAAACGTGGCCGGTGATGCGACGGTTTTCCCACCATAAACAATCATCCGATGGTTTGAGGCATCATAAAAGGCACGTGCCCCCCATCTTGCAGTCGGGGCCACACCTCCACAAGCAACAACTCCGCTCCACGTATTCGTATCAATGTTGTACTTGTGGACTTCGTTCGTATAAGTGCTGTCGTGCAACTCGCCGCCAAAGTAGACCAATTGGCGATTAACAGTATCGAGCGCCACGGCGTACAGATTCCGTGGCGTAGGCGCTGTGCCAGAGGGAGAGAGCAGCGTCCATCCAATTGGCGTAATTTCATAAGGGGTCAGTTGGTATTCTTCAGCGAAATACCCCGCAGTGGGCAATGTCCCAACGAATGAAAACAACGAATGTCCCCAATTGCTCGCATCCTCCCTGCAAAAAACCCCTTCCGCCAGCAGAAACTTCCGGTCCTCAGTCTGGAAACGCACCTGCTTCAACCCGGTAATGGGGCCAAGTTCATCCCCCGCGGTGGCCGGGTTGCTGAATAGATACCCACTGATCTCGAATCCCTTCCGGGTATTGAGCCCCTTATTCGTGACTTCGAGATTCTTCGATGTGCCGGTCAGGGCATTCGTCGGAAAGTCGAACAGCGACTCACCGGAATTGATGAATCCGCCCGAAAAGTCGTTGAATTTTATTACTGAATCTGCCATTATCTTGGAGATCCTATGTACCCGCCGGTGGAATTGTTAATCCAGTAGTCGTTCATCGCCTTGTTGAACAGGCCGGTATAGTACTGGACCAGACTCGGCGCGTTCTTCTTTCCCTGCTTCCGGGCGAAAGTCTCTTTCAGGCAAAACCATGTGAAGATTTTGTCGTAAACCTCGAGTACCGGGGGGACACTCCTGTCGCCCACAATATCCGTCACCGTGCCACTTGAAGGGTCGCCATCGAGAGTTACAGTCTTATGATCCGTCCCATTGATCGTCAGGATTGCATAAGCCGCGCCATTGATCTGAGCCACGGAGCCCACCACGACATTCGCATTGGTCTGACCGCTGCCAACTGTGACATCACTCCCAGCCACCGCGGTCTTGAAGATTCCGGTATCCGCCGCAGTCCTGTTGAAATAGGTTATGGTAGCCTTCACATCCTGGTATCCGGTCAGTGATGCGCCCTGCTTGTTGAACACAAAATTCATTGCCGCGGCCGCGGCTGCACTCGGCACAGGCCACACGAGGAAGTCCGTAGGCCGAAGGCAGATGTAAAGGACCCTTTCGTAGGTTAGAACGTAGGCTTTATATCCCTCGAAGTCCCCCTGGTTCGATGTGCATTCAATGGGTAGATGATCCTCATTCCATGCCGCGGAGATCAGGCTCACATACCCAGTGGGGTAATCGTAAGCCTCCTGGTCCTGCACCAGGTCAATGTCCGCATCATCCCGTATGTTCCCACCGGTAGAAATCTCCTCAGCAAGGCACCGGTTCATGAGACGCAGGATCATCTCGTCAGAAATAGTGTCCTTCCAATTCTCTTCCTGGAGGAAGAATCGTACATCGTTAACTATATTCAAGCATCGTCCAGCAAACGCTATGGTCACATCATCCCCCTATCTTTATCGAGTAGCCTGCCGCGGCCTTGAACGAACCCGGGCCAACAATGCCCGCGGCATATTCGGGACAATCAAAATCGACCATGATATAAGCCTGTGTACATCGAGCTTCATAGCCAGATGTTCCAGAATCGGATATCCAAAATTCATCATCGAGTGCAGTGGTCCCTGTCCCATTTATCTCGTCAGCCGTCCATGCTACTCCGGTATGAGGATTAACAGTGGCTGTATGGTTGACTGTCCCCCAAGTATTATCGGAGTGATCGCTCTGTAAGCTTACATAGCCATCCTTTGTCGTTATCCAGCTATCTACTGCGGAATGATTAATTCCGGATTGTTCATTCCATATTCGCTTCACAATCCGGACGTAATTGATAAGTGATCCTGCTGGAACGCTGAATGGAGTATAACCTACCTTCATCGTGGCTAGCGGCGAACCCATGACATGAGTAATTTTAGTAGTATCGTCATCCGGAGCGCCAACAGGGTCATCTATGTCGGTATAGGCTCCTGTCCACCCGACATTCGACACCAATGAATTGGGGAGTCGTTCTTGAGTCGCCATTTACGTTAACTGTACCCAGAGCGTGAGCGTAACCCGTTTAATGTCCGTGCAGGAGACAACATTAAATTTTGGTATGTCTCCTGCGGTGATTGTTGGGCTCCATCCAGTCAACACGAAACTCTGCCCTTTTGTCGAACTACTGATTGTGGGCAATGCGCTCGCGCAAATCGAATCCGCTACAGTCGGCGGGAAATTCGCGTAAGTATCTTTCCAAATGTCAATAACAATGGAACCGCTGATTCCACCCCACGACAACGCTGTCCATCCGATGATGCTCCCCGAAAATGGAATAACAAGTCCCTGCTTGTCACCCGTGGTAATCGCGCTGGTGTCGTTGTCAATCGTGTAGGTCAGCGGCAGGTAGATCGTGGGCGCATCCTGCCCGTCAACACCGTCTGTGCCGTCTACTCCAGGAGTTCCCGCGTCGCCTTTTGGGCCGCTGACTGAGAATGTTGAACCCACTAGTTTTTCACCTCTGTCGAAAATGATGCAACGATGCCCAGACGATTATAATTGATAGCCCCAACTGCTGAGCCATAGGCCCAAACCAACGGATAGGCAATATGATATCCTGCGCTGAACCGTTTGCGTGCCACGCAATTCGCAGGGGCTTTAAAACCAGCAATGGCTGTGGCGGTGTACACTAACACCACACCAGTACTGCTTTCCGCAGCAAGGGTTTTCGCGTTTATCCCAATACCTATAACGGGGCATATGTCTGATGTGACATTGGGTGCTTCAGGCACTGCGGATGCGATAAATACAACGGTCATAGGTTTGGAGCACACAAATTCTAATTTGAAAGCATCGCCGTTTGCATCCCACGATTGCGGTGAGGTCCAGGTGATAACCTCAACGGTATTAGTCCCGCCGACTTTCGCAAGCGGCCAAGCGTCTTGATTATAGAAATTAGATATGAAACACTGTTGGCTGCCCATCGCAAATTTAGCACCCGAACTATTTATGCACCTAAATGTTCCTAGCCATCTGTATCTACGGCCATCTATGGGATTCGTGCCTATGTCGTTCGGCCCGAGAACCCAAATCCCGTCCTGTCGATAAAGACCCTCGCCAACATTGGAACCATTCGCAACGCCAAGATCAGTCCATTCATCCGCCCAGGATGCGCCAACGCCCGGTTCCGTCGATGCTCCTGAAGTGTGATCGTGCTTGCACAGGTAATAGTGAGCAGGAGTACCATTTGATCGGACATCACCTTTTTTATAGGCTGTCGATGTCACCCATACTGCTGTTCTGGAACTTGAACCGGCCGTGGAAACGGCCCATTTACGGCCGATCAACGAGAAGGCTGTATCCGAATCGTCCAGGGCGAAAACATCATAAATAATGTCGTAGGTCTGAGCCACACCCGCGATATCGTTCGCCGTACTTGAAAGGGTTGGTTCCGCTGCAAGTTTTACGAGCCGCAAATCCGTGCCATTATGCGAAATGAACTGATTGTTATGGAGGAATCCGTATTTCATGGAGGTTGTGGAAACGTATTCGAGTCGACCGCCGACAACATCCACGACTGAGGCTGCTGACACCGCGGACTGTGTGAGGCCCCGCATGTTCAGCACAATGCCGGTCGTGGTCCCGGTATAGACAATTATGGGTTTGGAAATGTAAAGTGCTGGGTCGGGTTCGGTCGTGGTGATTGCACCCGCGGTAGCTGCCGAAAGGAAACCGACACTCCCATCCGTGCCACCGGAAAGGCCAGTTATCCAGCCTCCCATGACGAGCACAAAATCATCACCAGCAACGCTTTCAACAATACCCACGACCTCCGCGGTAGTCTCGACATCAGCCTTGGCAAGCGCGTACGTAGAATCGGACTTGCGATAGAGCGGATTCCCGGCGACAAAGGAGTGGCCGGCCTGAGTGATGGTTTTTTTGTTCGCGTCCCCTGCTATCCCCGCAAGTTTGCTTTTTTCGGTCGCGGTATAGGCTTTGTTCGTGGTGCCGTCTCCTATGTCATCGAATGTCGCGTCAGCACCAGAGGTAACAAGACCCTTTGCGTCATAAGTAATTTTGGTCTTGGTTGCGCCTGTAATCGCCGCATTCACAGCAACATAATCCGGGTCATGGTAATCGTTATTATGGACCGCCATGCCCGCGCCGACTGGCACCCCATACGTTTGATCTCCACGTAAATATGTTGTGTCGTTCGCGGTTCCGGAGCCCAATTCAGTAACAGGGACTTTCCCGCCGACAAGCGTTGCATGTGCTGAATGAGGGGAAGCGGCGCCGGTGTGTGTGCTTAGGTCGGTATCGGAAGCAAAGTCGGGACTGTGCGCCTCATTGCCGTGAACTTCGGTCCCGGTGTACCTTTCAGTCCTTGTCGCAAAGAAACCGGTCTTGAGCAGGGCATAGGCCAACTGCCGCTGCAATGTTGTGGAAAGTGCTTTGAATTGATCAAGAAGATTGGCCACACGAATCACCCATCTTCGTCTGTGGGCAATGCCCACCACTTGTACTTTTCCGCGTAGGTCTGTATGATCGCGAAGATGGTCGCATCCTTTACATCAGGATATTTCTCCCGAGGATATTCTTCCCGTAGTGTTTCAAACACCCCCTGAACTAACCGGGCTACACGATCTCGCATATCTCCGGGAAGAATCATTGCCTCTCCGTTACTTCTTCAGGGCTGCGACAGTTAGCGGGTTGATGTACACCAACATACCGCCGATGATCATTTGAATGATCCCCGGCAACTCAGAGGCTTTTGTAATCCCGAGTATCGGTGATAAAATCAGCCCAATAGTTGCGATCAGCAGGACGGCAGAAAGTGCCATCACCACGGCTCGCATCGTCCAAAAGTCCTGCGATTGCACTTGTACTGGTTCGTCAGCCATTGACTTTCTCCTTTACTTGTGCCCCTCGTGCTTGTCCACAACTAGGACACTCAAGAAAGTTGTGGGGCTCTCCTGCAAGATGGACAGCGATCCACTTCTCACAGCACGCATCACAGACCGCGGTGAAAACATCATGGGATTTGTAATCGTCAAGTTCGATGACTTGACCGCTCAAAACACCACCTCCAGATTGATCATGAATCCGTCCCTCGATATCGTAACATCCCCGAATTTGGCCTTGACATGCTCGCCGCCAAGACCGAGGCCCCATCGTTCCGTCAATTCGTAAAGCAGATCCGCTCGCACAAATTGGTAGTTTGCCGATGCTGCCGCGACCAGCGATACCCAAAACGGCGGGGTCTCATAGATGAATCGAGCGCCCAGCCCACCGACAATCCGTTGAAATCGCTCCGTGTCTGATACTTGCTTGCCCTTGACTTCACCCGTGGCCATTAAGATCGCATCAAAAACCTCGGCTACCAATGCAGGCTGCAGGAGGCTCTTTGTCTGCGTATAAAGTTCGAGACGATGCGATGCCGCCTGAGTAAGATCGAATTGAACAGGCTTCTGATTTTGCCGGCTGCCCTGGTTCTTTTCTCCGAACTCCAGAGCCCCAAATTGCAAAAGACCCTGCGGTATGATCTCTGTGTCCCCTCGTGCGCCCGTTGTCAGGGTGTAGGCGAATTCACCGGTGCCCTGCATAGCCGCTCTAGCCGCGAACTGAAACAAAGCCTTGCTAGCCTTGACTGTGGCCTCATTGTCACCGCGAGAGAGTTGCACGAGGGTCTGCGCGAACAGGGGCCCGGCATCGAGAGACACAGCCACCGGCATCTCCGCAGGAGAACACTTCGGCATGCAGAGGCCCAAGATTAGGACCAGCAAAATAAGGGACCATAACTTGATAAGATCGCGCATTGTCAGTCTCCTATCGTAACCCTTCTCCATCCCTCCGGATGCAAATGTTCCAGCCAAATACCTATTATCGGCATGATTCTGATGCCCTTGGTTGAGGCGTTCGCGTCAATAACGGCCCAGTCATTATTCCATCGAATGACCATTCCGACATGATTAATGCCATAAGGCCTTTGTAGGCTTCCGGGAACCGCGAGGCAAAGTATATCAGCCGTCTGCGTCTCTTCATGCGAGAGGACTTCCCTATTCGTGAATCCATCATGACCCTTGAAGATTCTCCATGCCTGAGTGCGTGGATGTCCGGTGATTATGCCGGTATCCTCGAAAAGCTTTTGTATGAACTTCGAGCAATCAATGAACCCCTTTGCAGGGTCACCGCCCAACCGATAGATGTACGCGGGTTTGCGGATGTAATGCTCAATGGCTTTTCTCTCGACTCTTGCCTGATATTCCGGAGCAAGAGCCTCACAGAATCCCGGAAAGAGCAAGACCGATAGACACACAAGCCCCAGCAATGACATAGGCCACGGCAAGGTTGCCCTGTTTGAGTTCTTCCCACCAATCATGTTTCGTCACCCAGTTGAAAGCGCATACGAGGCTGATAATTGTGACTACCGCCAAAGTAGCCAGGCCCGATGACCAAATCATTTTCGCTATGAACCCGAGTGGATCTGCCTCGGGTTGAAAATATGGACTGATGAGACAAAGGACGAACATAAACACAAAACCGCTACCGACTACGATAGCCGCCTTACGAAATTCGCGGTGCTTTTGGACCTCGACCGAATCCTCGCACTCTTTTAGTTGTTCGGAATCCATCAGTACCTCACATGAGCAAAGATTCTCAAAATGATATCCAGGGCCAACAGGAACGTGAACAAGCCCAACATATAGGTCGCCTTTGCAATGTGCCAGTGCGGCCGGATTTTGATTCGACGCAACTCGATGCCCTCTTCTGTTTCAGTTGCGACCTGAGCTTTTTCCAAAACCTGCAAACGTGCCTCGTGTAACCTCATGTCCTCACGGCAAAAACCCCTGAATTCTCCAAGACTACCACGAAGGGTATCCACAGAATAAATCAGAGCATCCACTTTTTCGCCTAGAGCATCGAGAGTTACAGCCACTCGCTTACCTCCACGCGATGATGTTCACCACTGCGGCATCAGCAGACTTGAGTTCACAGATGGTCGTATTCGCTTCAACAGCAACCGGAAATGATCTTGGCTGAATGGCCGTGGAGGCAATAGAGCAATCCCGATAACTTGTCGCGGTGGCTGTCGCGAGGATTGTCTCACCCACCATGCCGGTAGCTGTCTCAGTCCCGTCGAAAGTCTCCGCGACATAAGCCGCAGTGATGACCAGGTTGTCCGCATCCGAAGCAACACCCAAGACCTCAGCACCGTTATAGTTCGTGGTCCCTGCGATTGTGACCGTATCCCCGTCAATGAAGCCATGCGCTGCACAGGGCAATGTTACGGTTCCATCCCCGTTATCCACCGCAGCCGCAGCATCGAGGTAGACCACATGGGCAGTCGGCGTGATGACGAGGTTATTCGCATCGCTCGCAGCCTCAAGGAGCCAATACCCATCATAGTAGGTGGTGCCGGCGATGGTGGCATACACCGACCCATCATGCGCGAACCCATGATTTGCTGCGGGAATCGTCACCGTGCCATCGCCATTATCCGTCAACGCACCGGCGTCCAGTAACGCCACACTCACCGGCGAGGTTCCACGGACAACCGCGGTGCCGGATATCACGTAAAGGTCGAATCCCTTGATATCCCCCGCGAGCTGAAACGGCACGAATGAGGATGTGAGTGTCCTGGCATCGCAGAACACCTCGGAGCCCAGTGGTATTAAATGTTGATCATTGGCGGTGACAACACATGGCTTATAATCACCCATTAGTCACCTCCCTTGCGCTTGTGTCCTTTGCGCCATCCGCCGGTATGTGGCTTTGTTTCGGTTTGGGTTGGTGGAGAAGGACTCGCTTTGGCCGCTGTTGCTTTCAGTGGTTTGTCAGCCCGTGCGATCTTCTCCACCAGCGTCTGATCAACTTCCGTTGACCATTCGGGTATCCAAATGCCTTCAATGGAGCGCCAGGAGGGACGGGGTAAGCCGCCCTCCTCAAATACGGCGCTCATTCTCAGGCAGTCATCCCGGCTCTTGACAATGCCCTTCCAGTCTATGGCGCTCATGCAGACACCTCATAAGGTCCGAAATGGACCTGGATCTGCCAAGCTTCAGCATTGGTGCAGGCAATAGCCGCATTAAACTTGATGTTCAAAGATCCACCAGTTTCGGCGTCAATCTCAGCCAACATGTTTATCTTAGCCGCTGCACCAACCTTCTGATAAGCTTGACAGGGTATCCGGGCATTCAAATCCACCGGGGCCACGGGAAGAGAGAAGGTACTTGGGGTCCAGGCATCGCCATCAGCCCCGCGTACATCGGCATAGCCACTGACGGAATTACCGACCCGTTGATACCGAGCAACCGTCGTATCCACGGCCGGCACGCTCGCAATGGTCGGAGACCAGTCCCCCCAATTGAGAGACCCGGTGAGGGCCGTGTTTTCATCGGCAGTCAAAAGCCGGGTATCGTTGCCTACACAAACAGTGTCGGCCGCTGTGCCATAAGGAAGTGCGGTCCCATCGTAAAGCACCAGATTCCAGTTGCCCTGACCGTCAGTCCCGAAATCGTCCGGTCGGATGACATCCGGAGAACTCTCGGCAGCTACTCCAGTCTTTAGGAACCGGTACCGCGCAAACGTCTGAGTTGGAGCAGCCCCCAGGGTAACAACGCACTCTTCGCCACCAACAGTTGCGGTCCCTGCCGTTGCCAACAAATCAAGTGCACCGGCTCCGCCACCCGTGAGAGCGGTCGCTTCATAATTGGGAAGAGCGGCCAATTGAAGGGCTGTTGGAGCATTCGACATCTTTGCTACGGGATCTGTCGGTGTGGGCGCTCCATTTTCAAGCCCCTTCAGGATTGATGCGGTAAGGGCAGCCTTATTGGTCCCATCTGAAGATTCGAGGGAATTGTAAACATACTTACCCGACCTGCCGACCCATCGCGTATCTCCTGCATCGGCGGTGTTAAGTACGAATGTCCCATCCCTCGTGTACGCAGCGGCGGACGCAAGTCCCTCGTAGAGAGTGCCAAGTGAAATCACGAAACACATTAAGCCGCCAACGCTTGTGGCTAGTTCCGCCGCGGTCAGATCCGCATACCGTCTGAGTATCCCCGTGCTACTGGCCTTTGCCGGAATGTCTGTCGCGCTTATTGCCGCGTTCTCTATACCCTTCATCATCGTGGCGGTTACGGCGGCCTTGTTGGTGCCATCGCTGACATTCAGGGTGTGGTAGACGTACAGCCCGGCATATCCGATCCATCTTGTATCCCCGGCGTCCGCCGTATTAAGAACATAGGTCGCGTCCCGCGTGAATGCTCCCCCGGCTGCCAAACCTTCATAAAAGGTGTCGAGCGATTTAACCCAACAGAGCTTTCCATCAACGCTCGTTGCCAACTCCGCCGCGGTCAGGTCGGCATAGACTGTGATGTCGTTTGCGTTTGAGTGTGTGGCGTAGTTAAGAGCGAGCTTGGCTTCAGTTATGGCCGCACCCGCTGCAACGTTTGCATTGACGAGGCCGGAAATCATGCTAAGGTTGACTGTATCAATCAACCATCGGCCATTACTTGCGCCTGCATCATCCGGCTTGATGACTGTTGGGTCACTTTCGGCCGCGGCACTTGTGGCATCGTAATGATACGTGGCAATCGAACCGGATGTGTTTGTCCATGCCTTTTCACCATCAGAAATGAGGGCATAGGCTATCCCATCCAGATCGTTAGCGGTCCCACCAACTCGGCCGGTCCGCACGTAATCGAAGCCCGCCGATGCGTCCGGAATGTCGGAGGTCTTGGCATAATCAGAATCGGCCATTGCCTTGGCCGTCACCATCTTCGCGTTATCAGTCCCGGTGTTGACCTCCGCTCCTGTGGCCACAGTCGGGATAGCCGATGTCTTTGCATAAGACGAGTCCTCAATGGCCTTCGGCGTCAAGAAGTCCGTGTCGTTCGTGCCAATATCAACCGCAGCGCCCGTGGCTTTGACAGGAACACCGGACACCTTAACTACAGGGTCAAGAGCCGTGGGCGCGCCGGCCTGAATACCCGCCAACTCATCAGCGGATAACTCAGTGCTCGCTCCCAGCTCACTGAGCTTCATCCATTTATAGGTTGTCCCCGCGAGCGGCATACACACGACGAGAGTAGCTTGCTTTGTGGCAAGGGTCATGCTCGTGCCGGCGAGAAAGGTTCCCGAGAACGTCACATTCCCGGATGAATCGTTTATGAGTCCCATTATGAACCCGGCCAGATCCTTGACCGGCGTGGGCATCGTATGCGTTACGCCGCCAGTAGTAGCTACCCAGTGTGTATATTCCGGGGAAGTGAAATCCCTCGGATTCAGGGCTTGACCTGTGGTAATCACGTGCGACCGGGGCGTTACGGGAATCGTAAATAACATGGTCCTTACCTCCTTTCATGCTCCGGTCTAGCTTGTGGCTGCTCCGTAGATCATGCCGATTTGGCGCGGTTTGCGCGCGATGACACCGTAAACCTGCCAAGAAACCAACCACCTCCGATAACGCCCTTGTGTTTGGAGTTCCTTCCGGTCAAACTTGTCATTGGCATAGTATCCGACCTTCATGTTCTTGAAGTTGACGATGCCGATTACGTCCGGGCGGACATACTGGTCGGAAACAATCGGGAATGCCTTCCCGATCTTCGCGTCGAACGTGGACACCTTGAAACCGATTGAGGTATCACCCTTGGTCATCTCACGGTACACGTTGTCGAAATCGTGGATCTGCTTGTGAACCTTTGGATGACATACAATCCACCAGTCGCCCGTTTGAAACTCCGCGTTTTCCTCCAGCCACATGGCCTCTGCCAAATCGTCAAGGTGGGACTTGTAGAGTTGTCCGCCGGAAAGATTCTTGTACACATTCGTGTTCGCGGCTTCAGCCTGGACGATTATCGGCCACGTGAAAAGACCGCAAAGCGTCGGCTCTTCAGTTGCATTCCCAAACTTGAATCCTGCATTGTAGTACGGTCGCATACGTAGAAGAGTCTTGGCCTCCTGTCGGCGCATCTTGCGGATCAATGCCGCAACCTGATGTTCCGTTTCATCGCCTACAATCTCATATGAGGTATTTTCCCGGGTTTTCCCAATCTCGAAGGTCTCCGCGCAGATTTGTGAACCAACTTCCCGAGTCGTCCGCGTCAACATCCGGGTTTCGTCCGCATCCTTGAAATCCGACCACACCTCATGGAGAATGTCCCATGTCACCGCGCCGCCATCGTTCGACAATGTGGAGTTGCCATAAGCGGCTCCAGTGCATACCCAGGGCGCGGCTGCATCGTCGATCCCTGCAACTGACGATACTTTCAGTTGCGCCCCGTCGCTCTGCCGCTCAAGGATTGTGCCCACACGAATGCAACGCCGGATTGATTCCTTTGATACCGCGGCATTCTGCAAATTACCGGAAATCGTCAGCGTCGGCGTGCCAGCGTAGTCCGATAATGTGGCGGTTACTGCGTCGGGATAATCTTCTTCCTCCAACCATCGAGCCACCGGCCCATTGAGCGTTTCTGCGCTTCCAAACTTGGACCGGATGTCTGACATGGCTTTCCCAATCTCATCCATCCCCGCCAATATGATTTTTTTGAGTAACCTTTCGGCTGCCACTCCAGACTGTGTCCAAAGCTTTCCAAAATCCGATTGCGTAGCAAATGCAGTCATTTTTTAATCTCCTTTACGCAAGTCCCGCCAAGCGTTTGGCGTATCTTTTGACTTCTCTGTCCTCTGTTTTTTGATCCTCTTCAGTTACTCGGTCCTCACCACGACCACCATCATCGACACCTTCCATGCGGGGCGCTCCTCCACGACCGCCCGAATGAACCTGTAACCTGGGCCGTGGGGCCTTCTGCCCAGCTGGAACGCCCATGACCTGCCGAAGTTCATCTGCTGCATCGAAAACAGTCATTCGACGCATGATGCTCTGACCGATGACGTACTCGACCTGTGCTTCGGTAAGATCCTCAAATCGCTTATCCATGAGCATGCCGGCTCGGGTTTCTTCCACGACTTTTTGCGCCTCACGCTCCTGTTTGGATGCACCCTTGGCCGCATTGACATGGGCCTCGATATCCGCGGCCTTCTCGCCCTGAATGCGTTTGTAGTATGTCTGCAAATACTCGTTCCAAACCTGCCCGGCTTGGCCATTCAAGCGTTCCGCCTTGGCCATATCGCCCTTGCTCTCGGCGTATTCGGCTTGGTCGGCTAACGACTTCGCACGCATTTCCAGGGCCTTCACTTCGGTAAGCTGCTTTGCAAATTGCTTGAATCCCTCATCTTTCATCAGCTTCGCGCGTTCAGCATCGGCCTTTTCACGATCAATCCGGGCCTTTTCGGCGTCCCGTTCTTGCTTTTCCCGTTTGAGGTCGGCCAACTCACGGTCTGAGATTTCTTTCTCAGTCTTGAGCCGTGCATGTTCCGCGGGGTCTATCGTAGCGGTCGCGGTGGTCTCCTCTGTGGTCTTCGCGTCAACGTCCGGACTCAACTCGTCGCTGACAAATTCATCATTGTCGGCTGGCATCTTTTTTTCCTTCCTTTAGTAGAGTTTCAAATTCAGAATCAAGCTCTTGTAGAGCCATTAAATACGTGTGCTCCTTGAGTTTTCCATTCATAACCGCAACCACAGCTCCGAAATGGCGAACCTGGTTCAATGCAGCCAAGAGTGTTAGAGCCTCCCGGACCTTCGTGTTTTGGCTGACCAATTCCTTGAGCCGGTCCCGCGCCGTTTTCTCCGCGTCCGGTTCATTCCATTCAACCCAGTCTTTGAGCGCCCAAGGGATCATCCTTCCTGAAAACCTCCACCCGGATTGACTGTCGGGTCCATCTGACTGGCCTGCATCATCAAGTTAAGGTCAGTCTGCTCAGGACCGAGCGGTCCACCATTCCGGATACCAGGATCAGTCACAGGTGCGGGGGCTTTGCCCTTCCCATTCGATCCTGGTGCCGGTTGCTGGGCAGCCATTTGCAATTGCTGTTGAAGTTGCTGAATTTGTTGAATGAGTTGCTGCTCGAACGTGGAAACTTGCCGTAGTCCTTGGTTATTCGCATCAACATCGAGAAGTTGACACGCGTCCTTAATAAAGACTCCCGCGTCGAACACGTACCCGGCCTGCTGTAGGAGCGGCACGAAGTTGGCCGCATTGTTCAGCATGTCAAGAATGGCCCGAGCCCTGACCAGCCTGGTATGATCCTGTTTGGCCAGGACGGGATAAACCACGAATCGAGAATTCTTGAGATCGTCCTCAGCAATCGTGTACGGGATGAAGGCGCCATCACGCCCCGGAATGTGGACGGTCTGGTCGCCCTCGCAATACTGAACGATGAACCCTAATGCCTGATTGAGTGCGGGTTTGAGACACGTCATGGCGAATCGGGAAATGCGGGTAGTAATAGGTCGCTGTGAATTACTCTGAAGAATATTGGCTTCGTGTGCGGTCTCGACGCCCTTGCCGACGCCTTGCATCACCTCGGACATGGTGTGGAGTTCAACCATTGAGAGTAAGAGCTTAATGGCATTCTCTATAAGCTGAATTGCCGAGACATCGAACATGTGCAGGGGCTCGGCCTTTTCGCCCGCGAGTTCTAACGGAAGTCTCGCTCCGACGGGCAAACCATTGGGGAATTTATCGTCAATGTACCGCATCATCCCCGGAGGCATTTGTGTGGCGGGATTCGCGCACCTGCGGGCTATATCCTGAGCTTGACCGATGAATTGAGACAACAACCAGAGCAGTGATTCTTCGCGTTCCAGCATACCCACGCCAAGAGGTCCTTCACGCTGATAAAAATGAGCTGTTGCGAACGGACGAGCAGCCCATTCAACGCTGTCGATCACGGGTCCCCAATTGAGTCGGACCAGTAATCCATCCGTGGGATCGTCAACGCCGGATTCGGTGATAAGGGTGAACAAGCCCTCTTTTAACCCGTCATCTGTGGGCACCTTGCCGTGGAGTTCCCACACCTTAAGGTGAGCATCTTCGTCAGAATCAATTAACGCATCCGGATCGGTATCTATTTCCGCGGGTGGATTCTCGTTCTTTAATCCGTCCCACCGCTCTTTGAATTTGCTCAACTTGCAGACATTCCCATACATTCCGGAACTGAAGCGATCCAGGATCTGTTCGTATGTAACCAGGGTCCAATGCCCAACCATGCGGAATCGCTGGACATCGTTATGGCGGGCTTGGGGGTCCGGCAGATAACGGTGCAGAGGAATGACTTCGATCAGTGGATCTTCCCTAAGAGTTTCCCATCCGTCCTCTTCAACCTCTCGAGTACGGTACATTCTCACACGGGCAAAATCAGGGTCCACCTCCGTGGTGACTGTGGTGATTGGGATGCGATCCGTGAACAAGGAAATCTTAAAGACCACTGTACCGTCCCGGACCCAGGCGTTGAGCCCATCGGTCAAGCGAGAATGAGCCTGTGTGTGTTCCAATTTATCTGTGAGGAGCTTCCCCACGGCATCAGCCAGAGTCAGCGAGGAAATGCTATCAGGCGGCGCGTTGGTAGGCGCTTTGGGCTGGGTAGAGGCATCCACGATCGTGAGCCATTCAGGTCCATCAAATAGAGCGGGCCAAGCACTATCAACCGTGGCATCTATTTTGTCAGTTATGGAATGGACGTATTTGCTGCGGGTTGATTCCTCTTTTGTCTGATAAAAATTGCGGATATCCTTGCGGGACTGCGATGGCGGGTAGGCTTCACCTTTGTACCACGCCTGCCATTGATCGGAATTAAGAAGGTTTTCGTACAGTGCTCGCCGCCGATTGATATCCGGTTCCTTGGCCTTCATGTAAGCCCGGGAAGCCTTGGCAAAAGCGCCGACATACTTCTGGATCTTTTCAAGTTCTTTTTTACTCGTCGGGGGTTCGGGTCTTTTTTTGTACGGAGGGGGTAACGGGGGAGGTTCGGGCGGCGGCATGTCCGGAGACATCCCGTAAGCAGAAGCGTATGGATCAATCGCGGGACTATTGGAGCCCGCCATCATGGACGGGTCCATTTGTGTCATGACTCCCCCGAGTCGATACAACATCTAGCGGTAAGTGAGTGTCACTTACCTTATGGGGGAATCTATATATAAGGAAATCTTATGTCAAGGGAAAACGACAAAAAAATACCCGGCAGGGCTCTACCGGGTTCTCTGATGTAGAGGTAGGTCTTTGGTTTGTCGCTGAGGGAAGGCTATCTCAGAGGTGGGGTCGTGTCAACAAAAAAAGGTGGGGACAGGTGGGGACAACCCAGGTTGCAGACTTCTGTAAGTTACTGGAATGTTGCAGTCGCCCTGATACCCTTGACCATCAAAAAAGGCTGTGATTTTCATCACAACCTCTTGATATCTCTGGTGCGCCCGAAGAGATTCGAACTCCCGACCTTCTGATCCGTAGTCAGACGCAGGGGTTGAATTTATTACTTTTGTTGGGGGGGTGGGGACAAAGGGGGGACAAGTTTCTCTGCCAGTTCTCGCATCACCTGCTCAGGCACGTCGGCATATATCTGCGTGGTGCGTAGGTCACTATGCCCAAGCAGGTGCTGTACGGCCTGTAGGTCGCGGGTGACTAAATAAGCCATGGTCCCCACGGTGTGCCGTAAGTCATGGAACCGAAACTTGGGGTCGATCTCCGCAGTCCTTTTCACCCGCTCCCAGGTCTTCCGCCAGTCCACATGATAAGGCCGGCCGGTTCTGGCATTCACCCAAAAATAATCTGTGCCGTTGTCCGGGATCGCAGCGAGAATATCATTCGCGACTGAGTTGAAAAAACCAGAATGTTCCTTTCCTCTCTTGGCTACCACGGTGTAAGCATTTCTCTTGAGATCAACCTCAGAGCGTTTCAGGTGTAGCACATTGCCTTTTCTCAACCCCGTACTCAGGGCCACAACGAGCATTTCGAATAGAGGCGGAAAAATCTCTTGTGCCTTGGCGAGCATCCTCGTTTGCTCGCCAATGGTGAGGATTCGCTTCACGGTCCTGTCTGGGTTGTATTGGGGGACCCTATGGAATGGATTCGGCAGATCGTCAACGCAGTATTCGAATGCAGCCCTACCCGCGGCAAGCTGCCGGTCCGCGGAATACTTGGATTTGAGCCTGTTGTGCTTGGGATTGATGGGAGTCTCAAGGACGGTCAATTGAAATTCCTTGATCAATGCGGGAGTAATTTGATCCGCAGTAGTATCATCCCCCCAAAATTCACCGAAACGCTGCAAGTAAAGCCGAGTATTGCTCTGATACTTTGCGGATAATCCCTCTGCTTCAAGCTTGCGAAGGTACGCGTACCTAATTTCTCGCCATGTCAACGGCTTTTGAGAAGGTGCGGCTGTCGAGAGTTTCGCCTCTTTTTGCCTCGCATATTCGAGAGTGCATTTCCCTAATGATAACTTTACTCTACAGCCCCCCCGCCTGAACCAGAGGTAATAATATCGCCCGGTTATGGGCAGCTTTCGACCGCATTTACAGGTGTCCCGCTCATAAGGGACAAGCCGTTTGCAATCTTTATATGGACAACGGACGTAAACAGGCATTAGTAACGCCGCGGTATCCGGTTCCCTGTCTGCCCAGTGTTGGGGTTGTAATTTCCCCGAGTACTGTAATTATCGTAATCCGTGCGGTTTGGCATGGTGCGTTGATAACTGTCCACATATCCGCCGTCAGAGCGGTAGTACCCCCCGACGTTTCCGCTTCTCGGATTTGATCCATAGCCGTAGCCTTGGGCACTCGCGGCGGTTGCAAGTGCAAGCAAAAAACCAATCGCGACAAGAATGGCCTTCATTTTGAAATCCTCCTTTTAGTACTACCGGTGGCCCCGTGGGCCACCTCTCGTTTTGCCCTCCCACCGGGCGGTTCAAGAAGGGTTATTGCCGGGGGCGGACCATCGCCCTCGTAAAACCACAAACGTTGATTCTTGGGAACCCCGAGGGTTATTGCCAATCTTTTCATCATACCTACTGAAATAAGATCAGGATTATCTTTAGCATTACTCTTAAAATCCCGCGACCATCCTAGTCGTGTCAGAAACGGTCCCTCTTTTTCCCTTTCTTCTGGCTTGATAAAAACCCATATCCTACGCATAGGATGAGACCATTCAAGCTTCTTCTCAACTTCAAACTTCTTTCCCATTTTTTGCAGCCACTTTGCAAAATTGTCTTGACAAGGGGTGTCGGCTGTCGCTACACTCGACATTACACGACGACTTACCACTCACATATCATTCTTCTCGGCATACACAACTTCTTGTGTGGTGTCAAGAGAAAAGGGGTCAGGCATGCCCTCCACGTTTGCAGATCGTTTGAAATCACTTATACAGCCGAATGAAAGCGTCCCCGATTTTGTCAGGCGGCTCAATAAACTGGCTGAAGAGAAAGCAATTTCTACACGTTTCCCCCTGGAGACCGTCCGGATGTGGCTTAACGGCTTCTACAAACCTCAGCTGGACGCGTTCCACGAACTAGCGAAATGCACTGGCAGAAGCCCGATGTGGCTCTATGACGGCACTGGGCCGGAAGAGTTGGTGAAATTCAATAAGCGGCTCAAGCGGTATGTGGAGGGGGAGGCCCGCCCATGATCGACATCGATGAGGCCAAGTGCCTTTGGAATTGTGGGGCAACCCTGGTTTCCATAGCGCAGATATTCGGCGTTTCAAAACAGGCCATATGGCAGGTGGTGCGTTCACAGGGTCGTAACCGGCGTGCCCGAATAGAGACCTTGGTCAATGGAGTAAACTTCCCATCAATCGCCAGCATCTCGCTCGCGTTGGGATACGCCTCTAGCGAATCCTTGTACGGAGTCTTGACGCGTGCAGGCTATCACATAGAAAGTCAAAAGACCTACCGCATCGTGAAGAATCCACCGGAAGGGGCTCGCCCATGACCCCACTCAAGCGCGAGGTCTTCAAGATTTCGGAAGTGGCGCACCTCACCGGCCGGGAGCGGACAAGCATCCGTGAGCTGATGGATCAGGGAGTCCTCAAGGCCAAAGATCAGAACGAAGGCCGGCGCAAGGAGGACGGTTCGCCGTATGCCCCGAGATGGGCAATCAGCCGGGAGAGCGTGGAGAAGTTCATCGGCAAGGAATTACCTTAACGAAAGGGCGATGCAGGTTGCCCTAAACCTGGGATACTGCGGGCGCAACCGAGAGGCGTACCTAATAGTTGATCCGGCCTCATTTTAGGCGACGGAAAAGCGCCTCGCTCGCGGGTCCCGGGCTCAAACCAAAAGGAGGAAAATCAGATGGCATTCCCATACTGGAGAAACAAGGAAGCAGAAGGAGCATCGGCTGAACCGATCGCTGGCGGCGAAAGACAAGCCATACCAGATCCCGCGGTTCAATTCACCCGCGAATTCAACGATGCGCTCGGGGGGCTTCACCTTGCCATGCAGGGATGCGCTCCACGTGCAGTTTTGCCGGTGTGGGACCAGCCCCCCTCTCTCGATTACTGGCTCCTACAATTTGAACTGCTCGCGGCGGCGGCAATCGGGAAATCTGAGGCCCTGCGGCAGGCACGGGCAGGCGATGAGACGGGAGGGGAGAAATGAGCAAATCAGAAAAGAGACCGTGCAAGCGTTATCTTAAGTACACATTCACGAGAGAAGAAAAAGAGAAACTCTCCGACGAACTGGCCCACGATGTCAATGACCTGAAACAAAAGCAACTCCAAAAGAAGGAAACGGTCAAGAGTCTCGATTCGGGCATTGCATCTCTAGAGACTGAAATTAGCCGCCTGGCTACTCATGTCAAGGATGGATACGAATTTCGAGACATAGAGTGCGAAATGGTCTTTGATTACGGATCTAGGATGAAAATCGTTACACGTCTGGATGAACAAACCGAAGTGGAAAGAACGCCCATGACTGCCGCCGAATTGCAGGAAAAACTCCCACTGGAGACAGCGCCATGAAACGTTCTGAGATGACATGCGCGAAGTGCCATTATTCGGCAGCCACGGCCAGCAGCAAAAAGATGGTTCAATGCCGCAGGATACCAACATTCAGGAGCAAAGCCGCGGACTCATGGTGTGGTGAGGGTTTTTGGTGGGGAAAGGGGAATGCGTTCCCGGAGGAGACTATTGAATACCGCTGGAACGATGGCGGGATAGAGGAGGAACCGAAAAAATGAGCAAATCCCCGTTAGACCCGGATGCCCCGCTTAAATCACGCGATGGTTCAAACACAAAGCGGCTTCAGGCAGGCAAAGCCACAGTAATCATCGACGCGTTCCTCAATGATGCTGTCGGGTACTCGCGGAACGGGATAAAGCTCTGCCTGGAAAATGCGTTGAAGGCCCACGGCTACAATTGGCCAATCAAAGTCCTGGAGATCCAACAGACGCCGACAATGGCTGAGAAGTTTCGGCAAGCGATGACCGAATCGGAGGAATAGATGACCACACTTAAACATGCAATACGCATGGTCCCACTTATGGAATGCCTTTATAAGTTAGGAGCACCAGACAGAGCCATAGAGCGGATAACGGGATGTAGCTCGATGTTTGTCCGAACTTGGAGGCATAACCATAATCTGCCTATTCAAGCAAATGCGCGTGTATGGTTTGGTAAATGCGGGGGCACGAAACGAGGAGAGGCGCCTATGTGTTGGGAAGAGACCGTACCGATCAGGTTACGGGAAGTCGCAATGACCCCTCCATGCCCGCTCAAGATTCAGGAAGAACGCCATTGCGTACAACGGCAACTCGGCAATGTCAGACTATTCCCCTCCACCGGCAAGCCACGGGCAATGTTTCAGACCTGCTTCACCTGTCCACACTGGATTCCGGAGAAGGAGTGGAAGGCGAAGACCGGTAACAAACGCAGAGTCTATGATCCTTCCAGGGTACCCGAAGTCGGGATGTCATCGGCAGATCGGGTCACGAGGAATTACATCGGCAGCCAAGTGGAAGGAGCCAGCCAAAAGACAGCAAGGAGGTTGCTGTGACCTACCGTATGCACGCATCACACTTAAACATGGCATGTGATTGCTTGGCTCAGTTTGAACTTGTGCACATCTTGGGGAAACGGTCGAAGCCGGGATTCGCACTTTTCTGCGGGGATGGGGCACACGGATCTTCTGCAAAGGATCTGACCCACAAGAGAGATGCTGGTGAGTTGCTACCGCTTGAGGAAGTTCAGGACACGGCGCGCGACACTATAATGGCCTCCTACGAGCGGTCGGTTGATGAAGTCGGCGGGCCTAGACTGATAAACGACGAACAGGACGCGAAGGGCGAGAAGGCCATACTGGCTGAAACAATAGACATGGGGGTTGCCTTAGCAACGCTGCACCACGACAAGTTGGCCCCTGTTTTAGTGCCAGACCGCATCGAGCATGAATGGTCCCTTGAAGTTAGTAACTACCCGGTGAGTTTCGCAGGGAAACTCGACTTGCAAGAGAAACCGACTGAAATACCTGGCATTCTCCACGACCTGAAAACCGTGGGTGCTACCCCCAGCGGAGATCCCATAGATAGCAGTATTCAGATGACCCTTTATTCCCTGTGGTCAAAACAATACGATGGTTACTCACCGCCTTTGGCATTGGATTACCTCGTAAAGTTAAAAACCCCGAAGGTCAAAACTTTCGTGGGAAGCAAGACAGCACGAGACTATGAAGCCTTTTTCAATCGTGTAGCCGCGATTTACGAAACGATCCTGGCGGGAAATTTCCCACCCACAAACCCGAGTAACTATAAATGCAGCCGCGCTTATTGCGGCTTCTTCAAGAATGGATGCCGTCACAGGTAAGGAGTTGAAATGGCAGAGATAGAAGCACAAGTCCCGGTTCGATATGAACCAAATAAGGCCGTAGCGACAAGGGGCACTCTCCAAGCACTACTCGAATCCCAACGACTCAGTTTTGCCGCAGTCATCGCCAAGCACCTGACACCGGATAAACTCCTCAAGATGGCGTTGATTGCCACGAACAGAAACCCCCAACTCTTGCAATGCACTCAGGAGAGCTTCTTAAAGGCAGTGATGACCGGGGCTCAACTTGGCCTTGATTTCTCTGGTGTGCTTGGAAGGGCCTACGTTATCCCCTACGGAAATCAAGCGCAGTTCATTATTGGATATCTAGGTCTGATTGATCTCTGCCGGAATAGCGGCGACGTGCGGAGCGTGAGCGCTGATGTAGTTTACAAAGAGGATTTCTTTGAACACACCAAAGGCCTTGAAGAAACGCTCAAACATATCCCCCATTACGAGGCCGAACGAAAGGATGAAGATATCGTCAAAGCCTACATGATCGCTCGTTTCATGGACGGTGGACACCATGTTCATGTGATGTCACGTACAGAAATTGAGAAGATTCGCCGGTTTAGCAAAATGGGGAATAGTGGGCCTTGGAAAGAATGGTATCCCGCCATGTGCATCAAGACGGTTATCAGGCACGGTTGCAAGTTGCTCCCGTTGTCCATTGAGACTCAAGAGGCCATCGACCACGATCAGAAGATAGAATTTTCATCGTCCCGCCCCGAGCCTGCTCACGCCACAATCAGCCTTGACGATATCCACCCCGGCGACCCCGAAGATCATACCGACGTGAGGGACCCGCTGGGAGCGCCCCAAACTCAACCCCTTTTCAGCGAGAAGGTCACTGACCCCCAACCCTGGGCGACCTGCAAAGAAGCATGGGAGGAATTCAAGGTGAGAGTGCATTTCAAGAAAATGTCTGTGGAAGCGCGGCAATTTATCACCGACGCGATGCTGGCCAAATGGGCCGTCGATCACACCGGCCTGAACAAGATCCCCGATCAAAATGCGGTGGAATTTGGCGCCTGGTTGAATGAAGTGCTCTACCAGGATCTTGAGCAACACGACCTTATTCCGATGGTGAGGGGGTAGCGCATGCGAATCACTGGTCTACACGTTGAGAACGTGAAGAAACTCAAAGTCGTCGATATCACACCCGATGAGGATATGATTATCCTGTCCGGTGCGAACGAACAGGGCAAAACCTCGGTCCTGGATGCGATTCAACTAATACTGTCCGAAAAGGAAGCCACCAAGAATATCAAGGAACCTGTCCGACGTGGCGAGAAAAAGGCCATTTCATATCTCTACCTCGGTGACCCTGAGTATGGAGATGACGGCAAGGAGATCGAGTGCAAACCGAACCTCAAGGCAACTCGGACGTGGACGGAGAAGGGTTCTTATCTGAAACTTGAGAACATGGATGGAGCGGTGTTCAAGAGTCCCCAATCCATGCTTGACAAGATTATCGGAGACTTGACGTTTGATCCGCTCGCCTTCTCAAATCTCAGAGAGAAAGACCAACTCGACACGCTTCTTAATCTTGTCGATATCGGCTTGGATCTTGAGCAATGGGGATTGGAGAGGCGAGAGGTTTACGACGAGCGGACAGCGATAAATCGACTGATTTCCGAATTAGAGGGGCAAGTCAAGGGGCTCGTGGTCCCAGAAGATGCCCCGGATGAGGAAATCTCAGCGGCATCGGTTTTGGAAGAGCAACGGAAAGCCCAGGCGGTTATTGACTCGAATAGACAAGTCAGGGAAAAGCTCGGCCTGGCAGAGGACGCAGTAATAGGATTCCGTGAGGACGCAAGGAGAGCAGAGGCCGATATTGTGAGACTCAAAGAGGAATTGAGTGTCGCGCAACTGAAACTAACACATCTGAATGGCGACGTTAAAGAAGCGAGTGAGTTTCTTGAAAAACGATCCGCGGCGGTAGCCGCGTTAATAGATCCTGACCTTTCTGTCTTCGAGACTCGTATTGCCGAAGTGGAGGAGATCAACCGACAGGTCCGAACCAAAAAGCAATACGCCCGCCTATTAGACAACCTCGCCCTCCACAAAGGTAAAAGCGATACCGCCACGAAACGCCTCTCTATCCTTGACCAGCAACGAGCCGATGCTCTTAAAGCCGCAAATATGCCGGTTGATGGACTATCCTTCGACGAAAGTGGTGTCCGGTTCAACGATATCCCCTTCAAGCAGTGTTCTTCTGAGGAAAGACTCCGGGTCTCTGTCGCTATGGGCATGGCCCTGAACCCCAAACTCCGCGTGATGTTCGTGCGTGACGGCTCGCTTCTCGACAGCAAGAACCGTGAAGTCATCCGTCAGATGGCGGCTGATAATCAGTATCAAATCTGGATGGAAATCACAGACGACAGCGGGAAAGTCGGTCTTTTTCTCGAAGACGGCGAGATCAAAGCAAAGAAGCAGGGGTAGACAATGTTCCCGAAAGACGTAGAAGACACGAGAATCAAGATCAATTCGGCTTTTGGCAGCATCTCCTATGGTCTCGGTGATGCGCACAAGGCTGCAAACCTGAGCGGCGACCCTAACCTAATTCATCGTATTGAGATGATGTACTCGACAACTTTTATCGCTATGCGGGAAGTTGGCAAACTGCTTGAAATGGAAGGCTGGAAGCCGCCGAAAGAGTAACGTCTTGGGTTGCCGCGGCTCACACCTTGCCCCCTCATGGACCGCCGCGGTGACCCACTTTTAATGGAGATATGGACATGTACCTAACCCTCTTCATCGTAATTATCGCCCTGGTCGCAGTCATCATCGGGCAGCACTGCTACCACGTGTCTGAAATGGCACGCATGAAATCGGTTGCCACAGACGCTTTGGCGGCTGTCCATGAATACCGGAATGAACTGAAAGCGTGCAAAGCACCTAAGCATTTAAGGCTGGTGAATGATGACCGGAAGGCTTTGCAATGAGATTTCGCGCAAAGGGCAGAATCAAGATTCCTAAACGCAACGAACTGGAGGCACGGTACGCCCAATTGCTTGATCTACGTCTCAAGGCTGGGGAAATTCTTTGGTGGATGACTCAGGGTTGGCGTTTCCGGTTAGGTGAAGGGGCGTATTACAAGCCCGATTTTACACTGATGACGGCTGATGGCTTTCTTGAAGCCCATGAGACCAAAGGCTTTTGGCGTGAAGCAGCCAAGGTGAGAATAAGAGCGGCTGCTGAGGTTCATCCAGTCAAATTCGTGGCCGTGCAATGGAAAAACAACAATTGGGAATTTGAGGAATTTTGAAATGAGAAAGATCGTCGCGAAAAGATTGCGAAAGCTGGCAGTTTCCAAAATGCCGAGCGGCAGCAATTACCGGCATATGCTTGATGGCTCTGTAAGATTGGTAGGCATGAGGAAACTGTATCAAAACTTGAAACGGATTTACAACCAACATCGCTGGACGGCAAACGTATGAAATCTCCCCTCCCTACAAATGATTTCGACTCACTCCGTACAGACATCGCGGCCAAGGAAGCCTCTCGGCAGGCGAAGACATGGCCGCGGATGGTGGAATGGAAGGAAGCCAATCTCAGGGTCCGCCCGGAACAAGGGGGTCTCGTTCCATTCAAACACCGGCCCGTGCAATTGCGGGTTACGAATTTCAGACAGAAGTGCTTCGATGAGAATCGACCGGCTTGGTCGGTAACACTCAAATCTCGGCGCCATGGACATTCAACTAACACTCAGGGCGACTTCGCCTATTTCCTGTCCCACGGCAACCACATGGAGTTTCTGACCCTGGCACATTGCGAACCATCGGCCTTGTTTATCTTCGACATGCAACGCACGTTTCACCGCGAACTGCCAGACGATATTCGGCCTCCCCTTATGGGTGGAAAGAAAGAATCCAGGGGCCATCTCACCTTGGCCGCGCCCTGGTACAATAGAAGCGCGGTCCTGACAGCAGCCGGAGCGCCCGTGGCCGGCGCCGGATACAATGGCATCCATGCGTCTGAAATGGCCTTCTGGCCGAACGCTTCAATTCAAATGGAGGCGCTGAACAAGTGCATCGCTAAGAGGCCTCACTTTTCGATCTTCGATATCGAGTCTACGCCTAATGGCCTGGGCGAATTCAAGTACTATGTGGATTTGGCGCATAAGCCCGATTCCCCGTGGCAATTCTTTTTTTTCCCCCCCTGGGATGATGCAGAATGCAGATTGGAACCGGCGCCGCAATGGAAACCCAACGAGGATGAACAGGCGTATTATGAATTGATCGAACGGGAGACCCCCGATCTTATCCTCGATATCCAACAACAATATTGGGTGCATCGGACTCTCATAGATTTGTGTGGCAGCCGGTGGGCGGAATTTCATAGACAGTTCCCTGGGACTGAGGCCCTGGCCTGGGCAAGTTCGGCAAATTACGTCTTCAGTCAACACCTTATCGCCAACAGGATCCAACTGATAACCCCCCAAGCCAAGGATGACGGCACAGTTGCTCCACCTGAAATTACACCGCTCTATCAAGGGGACATCTGGTTTGATCCGCTGGAACCGTTAATCCCAAAACTGATTCCTCCCCCACCGGAGACGGATCGCAGGGGACCCTTGAAGCTTTATAAGGAAGTGCAGCCTACTGACCAGGTAGCTGGGGGAGTAGATACCGGCAAAGGCGTTATGCTCGATGACAGTGCCGCAATTTTCTTTACACGGACCCCGTGTAGCCTGGTTGCCGTGTACAAGAAAAATGACATCCCTGCTCACCAATTCGCAATGAAGATTTATTTACTCTCAGAATATCTTCGTGCTGGCGGGAGACTGCCTTTCCTGGTCATCGACCAAATTGGAATCGGAGAGACCACGGTCGGACTCTTTGCGCATGGATTCAATCAAATGGGTTGGGAGATTCCGTTATACGATAAAGACCGACTATTTGGCGTCATGAAGCTGAATGAAGACACAATGAAAATGGAGAAAAGGATCGGATTCCATACTGGCAGAGGAGATCGAGAGCGCATCATTCTGAACTATGCCGAGGCGTTCAATGCAGGAACCATCGAGATTTCCGATCTGGACGTACTCCAACAGATGCAGGGGCTTGTTCTGACCCCGAAGGTCTTTGTCACAACCAAGGGCTCCATCACCCAAAAGGATACCTTTGAACAGAGCTTCAAAGAGGAAGGCGCTGTTCGACCGAAGGATGACCTGATAATGGGCGGCGCAATGTGTTACACGGGCGTACTCTTCGCCCCCAAACAGGCCAGCTCATGGCCGAGGGCCGAGAGGGGAGATTAATGGCTGATCTCATGTTGCCCCACGATGCTGCACTGAACCCTAAGGATGTATGTGCTTTTCTGGGGATCAAGGGTTCCGAGTTGATTCATATTACACACGAAGTTCGGCCCACAATCCCTGCCCATGCCAAAGGCGCAAAATCCAAATGGTCTCCCCAGGATGTAGTGCGGGCCATGTTTGTTGTCCGACTTAGGGACTTCGGCATTCTGCCACATCAACGAGCAAGTTTTCTGGCGCGATTAGATGTCGAGTCGTTTCACAAATATTATTTCCATAATTTCTTCCTTTACGGTCTTGTCTTTTCTGGAGGATTCAAGGTTGACGAGATTGAAGAACGCCAGCTACACATCACACTGAAAAACGGACCGCCAATGATTCTATTCAACATTCATGATTTTCTCAATTACGAGATACAGAGGCTATATCTGTTTCTAGTTCGAGGTCGCGAGCAATGATCAAAGTCTCCAAACACATCGAATCCGAAGGGATTTACGAACTCGACGGTTTGGACCGGCGCTTCAAGAGATTTGAAGCAGCGTTTGGGTGGATGCTGCCCAATCCCGATATCGAAGAGAAGGCTGTTCATGCCCTCGTGCTCGGTGGTGAACAGGAAGACGGCCGGCATAACCTGATCGAGGAACACACCGGCCTACTGCATGACGTCATCGAAGCAGCCATTTCCGTCAAGGATCGTTTCTGGCTCCGGAGAATATGGTGCGATCCGACCAACATAGGGGTCATTCGGACCATCCGGGAGATTGACGGCCTGACTCTGTACAAACATGCCGGGTATGACGTGTTTAACCGCAAACTGTATGTGGAGAAGAATCCGGAACAGAAATGGCCATACTCCCGCGGCCATGAGAAAACCGCAGTAATCTTACGAGGTGTCCCCGATTTCATCCATACCCGGCCGGAAGCAGGGATCAACCTCTATCTGAGCCTGGCTGCCCAAAAGAACCTTCTCCTGCATCCCCAATGCAAACAAATCGAATGGTGCATGGGGCGGCACGCGAACCCGAAGGATATCGTAGACCATCCGGTCGTGGCTGCAATGGGTTATGTCCTTTGGGCGCTTGAAGCTGACAAGGCACTTGAATCGGCTACCCGGGGGCCAAAGAAGGACCGAGAGCCTGACGGATACAGGGATTTGATATGATCGACTACACCAACACCGTGCTTTACACCGACGCCCGTGAGTATTTATGAAATCTCGGCCCCTCCCCATAACCGATAAGCCGATTGTCACCGCGAGCGTGGGCAAGAACGCCGAGCAGTTCGCGGATATTCTCAGGCTCTACGTCCCCGAAGGGTCAGTCATCGCCGACGTGACTTTCGGACATGGCTGGTTCTGGAAGTTGGTTGACAACTCGAAATACACGGTCCTGGCGAGCGATTTGTCGGATAGGATCTTCAACCCGCAGGTTCACGCGTTTGATGAATTCCTGCGATTCCAGGCCGACATGACGCGCCTGCCGTACAGGGATGGGAGCCTTGACGTGATTGTAATTGACCCACCGTATGGCCAGGGCTCAACCACGGGCCGTAAGACTTCCTTGGCGCGTTGTTACAGCCTCAAAAGCGGGAATGGCCCCGCCGATATTTACGAGATGTATCTCAGGTGTCGATTGTCGGCTAGACGCGTCCTAAAACGTGGTGGATTAGCGATCATCAAATGTCAGGACATGGTGAACAATGGAACGCAGTTCTGGTTCCACTGTGACATCTGGGAAGATTGGAAAGCGACCGGGTGGGAACCGGTGGATCTATTTCTTATGGTGCAGGATCGCACCCCAATAATGAGGCATGACCATCAAGTTCATGCCCGGAAAAATCACAGCTTCTGGTGGATAATGAGGAAGTGATGATCGAGGACCGAACCAGACAGATAGGAATGGTGGGGATAGGATGATTGGCGATACATATTATGAGGTTATTTACAGACAGGGCGAAAAGCTCTTCGTAAGGGAGTGTAGAGTAACCCGAGAAACACCATGCTTCCTCTGGTTTGACACGCGCGTCTTCCGCATAAACAAAAAAAGGATCTCCGATCATTACGGCAAGAGTCTAGAGGAATCTATCAGGATATTCGCATCTAACAGAAGGCGGTGGGCCAAAGAATATCCCGATAGCAGGGAACGTTACGAAGCCGCGGCACGAGAAGCCGAACAATTGCAGGAGTAAGACATGAGCAAAAAACCGGGTGACTGGTGGGATAAGTCGTGGAACCCGATTGAAGGCTGCACGCCAATTTCAGAAGCGTGTGACCATTGTTGGGCGATGGGATTTTTGCGGCGCTTCAGGGATGGACAGAAGCCGGGGGAAATTCGTTATTATCCTGAACGATTTAACACACCCAATTCTCCGCTCAACCGAAAGAGACCCACGCGGTACTTTGTAGGTAGTTTGACGGATATGTTCCAGACTAAAATTACTGAGACAGCTACCGAGGATGGACATATTTACGCGGATAATTGGATCAATCACGTTATAGAAATGCCATTAAAAGCACCCCAACATACTTATTGTTTCTTGACGAAAAGAGCCGACGAGATGGCGAGACTTCGTCTGCATTGGCTTTACCTCCGAGAAATGCACTGCCGTATATGGCTGGGTATCACAGCCGAAAATCAAGAGCGGTACGACCAGCGATGGGCGGACATTAATCACCTAGTTTCGGCGGTACGCTATGTATCATTTGAACCGCTACTCGGGCCGGTGGATATGAATCACTTCATGTCCAAACCGGATTGGGTAATTGTGGGCGGCGAGACCGGGCCGGGAGCGAGGCGACCGGACATTAAATGGATTCGCGATCTGCGGGACCAGTGCGTAGCTGCAAAGATCCCTTTCTGGTTCAAGTCGTTTGGAGCGGGCTATCGTGAAAAATGGTCTATCGGGGAATTTACTTGCACATCAATGACTCCTGAATCGAAACGCCTTCTCGACAACCGCGAGTGGTCCGAACTGCCGGAGGGGAAATGACGCTGCAGCAAGCTATCAACTGTGGTTATAGAACAGTGCGTAAGCCGAAATGGGCCGAGGGGACCTACTTAACGTTGGAAGACATCGCATACCGCAGTGGACATCCGCGTCCGGAATTGACCTATTTCTTTTTGCATCAGGCGCGACAACCCAATGCTCGGGACTTACCATTCAGGGCTGACAGGTTCAGGTACGACAAAGACGAATGGGAGGGGGTAAGTTTCAAATGACCCTCACCCGCCGACTCCTGATCGCCGTGGCCCTCGTGTCGGCCTTTTGGCTCGGCCAGTTGGCCTATTGGGATTCCTACTGGCCCAAACCCGTGCCTGTGCCGGTCTATCACGAATGGCAATTCCCTCAAGACGAGGATTTGCGCCCGGAGTTGCAACGCCAGGCTATCGAGATCGAGACCGCGAGGGAGTTTTTCAAGCGAGGACAAGGAAGGGACCCGTTTAAGGAGCAAGGGAAATGAGACGACGAAAATGGAAATGCCCCAGATGTGGCGGAAATGATCTGGAGGGGCTAATGAACCAGGTATTCAAATACGGCCTATGTTTAGACGGTGTTTGGGATGTACTTCACTGTTATAAAGTTGGAAACAAGGACACCATAACTTGCAAAACCTGTGGATACAAGTGGAAAAGTCGAATTGATCCGATAGAGCCTGTGTCGAACTATGAAAGGACACGCCCATGACCGAAATGAACGACTGTGTTTGTGATTACGGTGGTGATGGCGAGTATGCCGAATTTTCGAGGACGCAGGTAGTGACAGCACGGAAAATCCATAAGTGCTGTGAATGTCATCAAGAGATTCGGCCAGGACAACAATACGAGCACGTCAAAGGCTTCTGGAGTGATGGCGGATTTATGGATTTCAAAACTTGCATTCCTTGTGCCACGATTCGCAAGGATTTGTTTTGTGGTCTGCCTTTTGAGGCACTGCAAGAGGAACTGCGAGAATGTCTTGATGTGGAGTTGGTTTGATGAAAGGACACGCCCATGATGAGCAATGAGGAAGCGGCAAAAAGAATAGAGAACCTGATACCCTTCATTATAGGTCAGACGCAACATGATGTGGCGGCATTGACTGGAGGTGCCGCCGCCCTTCGCCGTGTGGATGAACTTGAGGCGAAGGTGCGGGAATTGGAAGCATTAATAGACAATTATAAAAACGGCATGGCTATTGTCAACGCCCATTATGGGAAATGAGGCGAAAGGAGTCTACCCGATGACGAGTAAAGAAGTTATCGAATTTGTTGAGTGTCGCGTGCGTGACTATACAAATCCCTGGAGCCGAGACGTTGTGCGTTTCATCGTGGCCGCAATCCGTGAGCGTGATGAGGCCCTTGCCAAACTCGTAAAGTTGCAACGACTTAAAGACAATTGGTCTGATGCTTATCAAGAGGCGGAAACAGAACGACTTGATCTCAAATATAAACTCGAAGCCTCCGAGCAGCGCAACCGGGAATGGGAGAAGGCGTGGGGGCGCATGGCGGATGCAATTGGCTATCTGTATGATAAGAAATTAGAACCGAATTTGACGCTATTCTATCAACAATTAGAGATCGTGCGGGCTGGCGTACAGAAATATGATCCCCGCAACAAACCCGCGCCGCGTGAGCCCTTCGGGACGGAATGGGGAGGGGTGGTTTTGATGAAACACGATCTTGGTTCAGCTACTCGTTGCATTGAACGGGAACGCAAGGCATCTGGAATGAGGCAGTCAATGAAAAAAATGGAGGCCGAACAACCCTTAACCCTTGCCGAAGCCCTGGCGAAGTTTGGGCCGGGGATGCGCCTTGAAAGTATTCAAGGTATGCGCGCTAAGGCCAAACGCGACCGCTATTGGTGGGAATGGCCAGAAGGTGCTGTTGGCCCCAAGTGCTGCACAATAGACTGGCATTCTGTCGATGGTCCGATACTAGGGGAGGAATTAGTCAAACCTTGCTGGACCGTCAAGCCCCTGGAGGAACTATGACCTGGTATTGCTGGAGGTCTGGCTGTAAGTGGAGTGGGCCGTTGTCGGCAGCTTTCGCGCCCTCATATGTTGACCCTGATTGGCACATATGCCCCAAATGTAGGACTTATGATTCACTTCACGATGAAGAAGCCGCCACTGACGCAGGTATGCCCAGGGAAGAGGCGGAAAGGAAAACGGTAAAGGAACCGTAGATGATAAAGGGAGCCAGCAAATATATCCCCGGCGTCCATGATGCTTGTAATGTGTACGACGAGGTAATGTACGGCCAGTGCTTACGATGCGGATGGGAGGGATACAACTATCCCGTTTACGATGGTGGTGTGTTCGGTGGACTTGAGGTGTGCCCAAAGTGCAACTGGACCCCAGCGGGACGACTACACACCGGAGCAGATTGGATTTACCTGGAATTAGAAGATGAGGAAGAGGCGGAAAGGAAGGTGGAAGATGCGTAACATGTCCTTCTCCATGACAACCCAACAAATCCGCGATGGCTCCAAATTAGTCACCCGCCGACTTGCATGGCTCAAACTTGTCGGCAAGTCCGGGATTTTACTTCAGGGCGTCGTCAAGGGCATGGGCCTCAAGAAAGGCGAACACGTTGAAAAAATTCGAGTCATCCGCCTTGTCGAGGCACGCAGGGAACCTCTCCGCCGCATGATAGACGACCTCGATTACGGCTGGTGCGAGGTTTCCCTTGAAGGCTTCCCCGACATGCACCCGGCTAACTTCGTGACGTGGTTCTGTAAAGGGCACCATTGCACACCGGATCGTATGATAACCCGCATCGAGTTTGAATACGTGGAGGGAGAAGATGAAAGACGTATTGCAGTTCATGGATAACCTTGCTGAGTTTCTCGGGAGTTCAGAGGGACAAACAATCGAAGAGATCCGAGCTGAACTTTGCGCGGAGATGGGCGAGGCACAATTCCTGGAGGCTGAACGAAAGTTTCTCGCTTTTATTGAGGAGCAAAAAAGCAAGTTGAAAAACACCCACGCTTCAGATTGCGCTGTTCACAACGAGCCTGCATATCCAAATGGGCCTTGTAATTGCGGAATGACGGGAGAGTAAAGATGGATTGTAAATGTGGTTGGCAGAATTGCCCACAATGCGGAGTGGAATTCAATCACCTGGTTAATGAGGGGTTAGTAAATGAGGATGATTTTTACAAGTGGAAACAACAAAAAGAGCGAGCCGAAGTAGAGAGAGGCCGGCGGTCAAAGTTTTATGCTTGGTTGCATGGGTGCAGGCAATGAACCCTAACTCCTACGAACTCGGCTTCGTCGTCGCGTGCCTGGGCGCGCTGGCGGCGGTTTACCTTACAGTGAAAGCATTGATCTACGGGATATGGTGGGTGGTGCAATGATCGTTAAGCAAGAGCGATTGCTCCCTGAGATGAAGATTACCGAACTAGAAACGGAGGCTATCGCTTTCTTGCAAGAGAAGGCTGGGCAATCCTCGAATATCGGGCTAGCTTTCTCTGGGGGCAAAGACTCGGTTGTCATTATGGAGTTGATGGTGGGGAACTGAAATAAGGATGCAGGGCTGCAATGGAAAGCTTCACAACATTAGACCAGAGGATCTTTGGCAGCGATCTCACCGCGGCTGAAAAGGTCGTGTGGATCGCAATCAAGTCCTTCGAGATTAATGGACAGGGCTGCGTGACCCCAATTCAGGGGATTGCCAAACGTGCCGGCTATGGATTCCGGCATGCGCAACGGGTGATAGACCGCCTCGTCGTCAAGGATTATTGTCAGAAGATCATACACCGCGGCGGTCCATCTTCCCTGACTGTCAAATTTCCTGACACCCATGACATCCAGGTCATGACTCAGGAGTCACGACCAAATGGTCATGACCCACAGGTCACGGGTAAGCCTGATTTTTCGTCAACTAAGTTGACACCCATGACATCCAGGTCACGACCAAATGGTCACACTAAGACATTAAGAACTAATACAGAGAAGAGAAGAGAAGAACAAGAACCCCCCCTCGTTGACACTCAGGGGGACTCGCCTGTGGATAAACCTGTGGATAAGTCAAAACCAAAGATAGAGAAGAAGCCTGCAACACACGATCCGGAGCAGATAGAGAAGGAGATTGACGAACAGGTCAAGGTGGAACACTGGAAGAAACAGTACGAGTGGAGGGGCATCAACGTCGAGAGCCGGTTCACGATATTCAAAAACAGCCAAATCTCACGACGCAACCCCAATAATTATGTGGATTGGAACCGGACCTTTCACAATGCCCTGGAGTTCCATCTCGCTGAGATCCAACAGGCCCGTGATAGGCAACAAACCATCGCCCGGAAGCAGGCAGACAAAATCCCCGATAAATCTACATGGGAGAGGTGAATGATGGACCCAAGCGCAGGTAACGACGATTTCAAATGGCGAGAATTAACCGATGAGGAAGAAGCAGAGGCAAAAGAATTGTCACGAAGAATACGTGAGGCATTCCACGAGGAACTTAATACTAAATTTCAGAAGGATCAAGCTCACAAGGAACGAAAACTGTGACCCGACAAACCTTTGAATCCATTTTCCAGAAACTTCGGAACCACTTCGCGACCGGCCCCGAAGCTTTCGAGATCGAGGAGTATTTCGACAAATTCTCAGGCCTCTACGAGCCGGCCAACTTCCAGAAAACCGTCAATCGGGCAATCCAGGAGTTCCGGCACTTCCCTACCGTAGACGAACTGTACGAGGTTTTCCTCGACCTGACCTATTGGGACCCCTCCGATTTCATGGCCGACTGGTCACGCGCGTACCACGAATGCACAGGGCAAACCTACGGCATGTCCATGAACGATGAGGAGAGCGCTCGTGGTGAGCATGAGTATAACTATTGGATCTCTGGCGGCAAGAAGCTCATTCAACGCTTCGCCTTCGAGAAGGGCGGCCGGCGTGCTGTTCAGAGTATCTTGAAAGACTATGCCGCTCGGGGGTATCTTGTCGATCGGAAAGTCGGGGAGTTCATCGCGGGTAAACACTTCGGGCCGGCTGACGGATGGGTGGCGCCGCGGCTTGAACCACTGCTCGAAATCCCCGTACGGGAGATTGTAAAGCAAGTAGGTCTCGGGTACATGCCCCCAGTTAGGCTCGACTTGGAGGAAATGTGATGAACTTCTTTGAGTGCTACAAACTGGCCAAAGTAGGCCAACACTTCCGCCGCCGAGCCTGGCCGATCGAGTGGTATCTCTGGAAAATTGAGGGTACTCTCGGGTTCTTTGGTCCTCCCAACTGCATCTGGCAACAAGAAATGGCCTGTCAAGACTGGGAAATAATGCAGGAATGCTGAAAGGAAGGATGATATGTGGCAAATCATGGTTTATTTTGGGTTGGCTATGGCTGGTCTCGCGATCATAAGTGTCACCCTAATAGCAAAAGACAACTCTGGGGCCGGAATGGTGAGCAGAGGAATTGTGATTGTGCCCGCTATCGGGTACATCGTTTTGTGCGGCAAACACCTTGGATGGTGGTGAAAGGAGCGCACCATGGAAGAGAAATTCTGTAAGGACTGCCCGTGTGTTGTGAAATCAGAGCCACTGGAGACATATACAGATTATGAATGTGCGCTCTTGCCGCAACGCAAACGCATCCCATGGCCCCTTAGGCATTACTGCTACCTTGGCCGGCAGATCATGGCCGAGGAGGAATCTCCTATTATCCGATGTAACCGATGCAAACAACAAGTCTGGAAGGGATCTTGGAAGCTTGTCCCGATCTTTTGCGAGGATTGTTACACCAAGGCCAAGGAAAGTTTCGAGGTGAAAAGCGATGAGTGAAACGAGTGTCATAATAAACGAGACCGATCAGGGCTTTATGGACCAGGACGGCAACTCCTACTGCCTCATAAGCAGGAAACACGTCGAGGAGTTCCACGCCATCATCCAGGCGCTCAATGAAGCCCTGGTAGAGTGTGCTGCGCGAATATCAGCCGATTATTGTGTCTGTGGTGGGCATGAGAAGCCCGACAAAGAAGATCCAGACTTGATACGGGCCTCCAAAGCCCTCTCCCTAGTCCCCGAGGCCGACCGCAAAGGCGGAACCTGGAGGTTTGAAGAATGAGCTATTCATGTCCTAAGTGTAGGGTGGGCCTCATAGATACCGGGCCGTGGGATATATGCCCCAGCTGTGGATTAAAAATAAAAACAAACCGACCCGCCAAGGGGGAACCCATGAACATGACAATCGAAGAGGCGATTAAAACAATCAATGAGAACCGAGAGTGGATAATCAAAAACCTAAAAGTATCCGATGCCATTATGGTCCTTCTCCGCGTCGCCGAGGCGTGGGTGAATCTGTCTGCTTATGTGAATGGGCCCGGTGCCACTGGCGGCATAGGATGGAACCAAATCAAATACAATGAGGGCCACAAAGCTGCGTTTCAACAAGTTGCCATAAAAATGAGGGAACTTGTCCAACCTTCACCCCCACCCCCCAAAACCAAGTGGGATCGACTGAGGGATGAAGTCGATATCGTTAAACGTGGCCTCGTCTCTTACGGAGATTTCTTGAGATTCATCGACCAACTTGAAAAAGAGGAGCAAGACCACGCGCCCTGGACAGACTTCAACGATACAGATAAAGAAAGACGAGAACTCAAATGAAAACCATGCCTGACCCCTCACCAACCCGAAAAGCCGGGGATCAATTCCCCTGCCCCTACTGCGGCACCCAAGTCATCGCCCGTAGATTCGACCACCTCAAAACCGCACAGAATATCATGAACCGAACCCTGGCCCTGGTCGAGAAAGGATGGGGGAAATGAGCATAACCCGAAAAGACATCGAAGGTGTCCATGTCTCCTGCCATGACGCGATGCCGCCAAACGTAATCCTGTTCATCAACCCGTCGCTCATGAAAGACCTCATCGAAACGCCACCACCCGAAGACCAAATCAAGGCAGAAAAGTGGTGGGAAGCCAGACAAAACCTCTATGCCCTAGTCAAGGGGCTGAAAGGTGTGAAATGACCATGATTCACGAACATGGCGAAGGGAGGTAGGTCGTGAGACGAAAACGCAAAGAAATGGAACGGTTATACCCCGACTTTGAACGGCTCTATCGGCAAGGCGCGAACTTCAAAGCCATAGCCCGTATCTGTGGAGTCAACACGCGACAAGTTAAAAACTGGGCCAATAAACGCCATCTTCCAAGCCTTTACGAACACCCCAAACAGTGGGAAGCTCAGGATATATGAATGTCACTTAAAGAGGACCCGAATATATATAAAATCGAGGCACCCCCGTCCGCCCCCTCCCCTCCGGGTGGCCCTGCATGGCACGACATGGGCGGGCGTGCTACTGAGGGCATGGGCGCACTGAATCACGTAAATGTCGCCTTTCATCCCCAAAAGCGACACGCTTATGTCGTGTATGATGCAACTAATGGATAGTGGGGTAGAGGGAATGGAGACGCATTGTAACGAACTTGACCAAGTGGTCAGCCAATGAGCCACTACTGGAAAGACACAGACACACAACAGGAGACCGAAAGGATTAACCACATGGGGCCGAAAAAACGAATCACCTCGATCGACGGACACACACCAATGACCCTAATGTTGGATACTCTCGATGGCGGTGTAGGGAGTGACCGGTGGCAACTTGCAGCTTGGTTCCTGCGGCTGTGTAAATTTGAGGAGTTGGAGAGTAGCGAGGATTTCGACAAAGCGTATGCCGGCTGGTTGAGCACACACCAGTTGCTTGCTCCGATAGTGAAGGCTTATGATGACACACTCACCGGCATGCTGCGAGGGCTACAGGCGTATGATACCAGCAAGGCAAGGCGACGTGTGCAGTGGTTCGAGAATGAGATTCAGGGCGCGTTCGAGGAGGTGGCCGCGATCCTGGAGGAGAATCAGGAATTGAAGATCAAGGAAGTTTGGCCGCGCCTCAAGGTCATTTTGGAGCCGATAGTGAAGGGAAAGCGGAAATAACGCCCAAACCTTGCAGAATGCAATGCGTAGGATCGACGTGGTGGCGTTTTCAGGGTGGGGGTAGGGGTGTAGTGGCGGGG
>JBAZZW010000003.1 GCA_041658625.1 Actinomycetota bacterium | reverse complement strand
CCGGTGGGCCTGAGACCCGTTGGTACATACAAGTGGGAGCTCTACTACAGCTTTCACCTGCTCGGGGTATTAGACGAGAGGACCAAAAAGATCATCCCGGCCAAAGGCTGGCATGGAGCGAATTGAAAAGAAGCGTAAAGGATGTGCCCGGTCTAAAACGTAAAGGATGTCCGGCTTTCACAGTAGGTCGAGCATGCGGTCAAATCACGTCCGAGCGGAGAGCATTGATCGCTCGGCGAAGCGACTTGAAACACGGGGTCAGGCCCTGTCGCATAAGAAGAAAGGGCCTGACCCCAAAGCACTAACGATGGTAGGCCGCGAGCGGCATGCGAGTCTATTGTTTAGGCTGTGGCTTTAGGGGATTGACGCGGTCGGGCGTGGGACGCGCGTTTGAGGAAAAAGGATACGGGCGTAAGCCATGATAGTTGGCGCGATCGGTGTAGTTTAAAATCAGCGGCATTAAATCCTTGCCCCTAAACATGCCTAAGGCGCCTGCTCGGCAAGCCTTTTCGCTATAGCTCTTAACGTCGTCGGCGCCGCATAGCGCCCCTGTCATCAGGATAGGTACGGCGTCGCCTGAATGGATCATCCTGCCCGCGCACGGCGTCGCGTGGTCGCCGGTAATCAGACAAAGCGTGTCTCTGTCCAGGTCCATTGCCTCAAACGCCTTATCCAGCCTTTCTATTTGCGTCTTCTTGTACTCCGGATTCTTGGTGTGGCCCGCTTGGTCCGGCACCTTCGAGTGGACGTGGACGAAACCGAATCCGTCCTTGAATAGCTTGCGGGCAATCTCCAGACCGCCTGATAAGGCGTCTTCAGGCGACTGTCCTTCGGCTGACGGAAAATGGCCCATACCTAAAGCGGACGCCAGGCCTTTATATAGTGACCCGTTGGCGACGATCGCCCCGTTGAACGAGGTTAGATTATAGAATGACGGAATTTTCTTTGGCCGTCCCGGCCATTTGGTGATCAGGAAGTTCAGAGGTTGATCGCGCAGCGCCTCCGCGGACAGCAGCATGAACCGGTTAACGGTGTCCGCGGTCCGTCTGGCGGCCGCGGGTTCACCGGTTATATCCAAGGGTTCTACCAGAATAACGGGCATGTCGATCGATAAAGAATCAGCGTCGCTGACGTCCGGACTTACGTCTCCGGAAACGAACAACAGCCCTTGCCGCGCGCCTGTATATACAAAACGGCACCTGGCGTCCTCAATTACCTTGTCCTTAATCAGGCCCGCCGCTTCGCGGGCTAAAATGTCTTCGTTTTCTCGCTCTCTTGATGTAACGGTAAACCTGTCACCTGATTCTTCAACTGTCACGAAACTCGTCCTAAAGACGACCTCGTCGTCCTTGACGTCGTATCCTTCCCCTAAAGCCTCGATATAGCCGCGGCCCGGGTAGCCGCGCGCTGGGTAGCCGCGCGCTGGGTAGCCGAATAGCCGGAAGTGGGCGATGTCGCTAGATGGCGCGATGCCCGGCCCAAAGGGAAACATGACGCCGTTTATTCCGCCGGCGGCCAGCCTATCCAGGTTGGGCGTGCGGGCCGCTTCAAGCGGCGTCCGGCCGTTTAATTCAGCATAAGATTTGTCGCCCAGACCGTCCAAAATGACGCATAAAACCTTCATCGCGCGCTCCCTAGGACCTCAGCAACGGCCGGCAGGTAGTCTTTTTCCCCCGCGGACAGCATTTGGGCCAGCCTCTTGCCGACCGGCAAAAGAAATTCATCAATAAAAAGTTTCTCCGTTTCTTCCGGAACCCTGATAGGTGTTCCATCCGTCAAGCGGTAGTTCCCGCTAAGAACGCAGTTCATCTGTTCTCCACCTTCTTCCCACAACCACGGCGCCAAAGCCTTGATCTCGGCTCTGTCTACAATGTCGCGGACCGGAAATTCCAGCGAGAGGCCGACCGCCCCCAGGACTTCTTGATAACAAGCAAGTAAACTCGGCGTTTGATTTATCTTGCTGCCCGAAGCGTGCGTCGTTCTCTCGCCTGCCACAACGACGCCGCAATCATATCGGCGAGCTTCCGGTATCCTCATGAGGTGCAGGTATAAATGACACCCGATACAAGGGGAAAAGAAACCGAACCGGTCGCGGATCGTCGTCATAAACCGGCCGTTAAGCGCGCGCCAAAGAGAGGTGTCGGCCGAAACGACCAAATCGAGCAACTTGACGCTGAACCGCTCCGCCAGGTCTCGCCGCAGGTAGTCAACGTGAGATCCGACCACGCTGAAATCGCCGTATTCAGTTCCGGTGTGAACGTAGGTCGGCAACATGACCGTATGAGGATTAGTGGAAGCGTAGGAAATCGCAGCCGCGAACGCGTCTGCCCCGGCTATCTCCAGTACGGCGCTAATATTATCCATGCGGCTAGAATAGCAGATAAACGTCCGCTTAGGAAACCGGTTGTCTCCGGTAATCCCGCAAGAGGTTTATGGTCCGGCTTATTTCATCGGGATCGCCTAATTCGGCTACCCACCAACCGCAAGTAGTCTTAGATAGGGCATCGAGCGCAGGTCTAACCAAGGTTAAGTCTAAGGGAGCAATGTGGCCTTTACCGTCGACCTCGGCCTCATAGACGTGCGCGGCCGCGATGCGGTTTCCCAGTTTGGCGATTATGTCTTCCGCAGTCCATCCGTTGGCGGCCGCCTCGCTGGAATTAAAATGACCCACATCAAAGGTTACGGCGGCGCCTGTTTCTTCCGCCACCCTTATAAAGTCTTCGGGGCGCGCCGTTAAACCCCGGCGCAGATTCTCGACGCAAACCGTAACGCCTAAATCGCCGGCGTAGTCTACCAGCGCTTTAAGTCCGTCAATAGTGCTGGCAACATCGATCACCCCGTGCAATCCGAGGTTAAACCCTAAGTGGATCGTCAGATAATGTCCTTCCGCGGCGGCTACGTTGGCGACAACGTGGCGCATAAAATCAAGGCCCTTCGCCGCCCGTCCCACGTCCGCGCTGCCGATTTCGACATCCGCAAAATAGGCGTGAAAACGAATGTCAAAGCCACTGTCCGGTCCGCAACAGTCGTTAAGAGCCTGTTTCAGGTTGTCAACGTTTGCGATGTTAACCGCGAAATCAATACCAGTCGCGCCGCATGCGACCGCGATATCCGAGGCTCGTGTGTTTGAAGGAATCAAGTGAGTGCATATAGCTAGTTGGATGGATTTCTTAATCATATATTCATTATAACCGAAACCAGACCGTGCTATAAGGTATCTTTATATAAACTTATTCGACGGTGACGCTTTTGGCCAGGTTCCGGGGCTGGTCTACGTTGCAGCCGCGCTTCTTGGCGATATAATAGCTGATGAGCTGGAGCGGCACGACGGCGGGCACCGCCGATAATATCTCTGAAGTCCGAGGTACATAAATGATCTCATCGGCGTATTTGGCGATTTGCTCGTCGTCCCGGCTAGCGATGGCCATGACGTTCGCCCCGCGCGCCTTAACCTCCATGATGTTGCTGATGACCTTGTCGTACACATGGCCTTCGGTCGCTACTGCGACAATCGGCACCGCCTCTTCCACCAGGGCGATCGGGCCATGCTTCAGCTCACCGGCCGCGTATCCCTCGGCGTGAATGTAGGATATTTCCTTTAGTTTCAACGCGCCTTCCAGGGCGACCGGGTAGCCGACGCTGCGGCCGATAAACAGAAAGTCGCTCTTGTCTGCGTGTCTATCAGCGTATTGCTTCATTAACTTCATCTGAGTTTCGTCTTGCAGCAGATCTTCGACGACCTCGTCCATCCGGAAGAGCTCCTCGACGATCTCGGCTTCGTCCTCTACGGACAGGCTGCGCCGAACGGTGGACAAATATAACGTCAGTAAATATAAAGCGATCATCTGCGCGATCAGCGTCTTTGTCGCGGCCACGCCGATCTCTGGCCCGGCGTGAGTGTAAAGCACGCCGTCGGCCTCGCGGGAAATCGTGCTGCCCACAACGTTTGTTATCGCCATGATCTTCGCGCCCTGTTCACGGGCGAAACGCATACCTGCCAGAGTGTCGGCTGTTTCGCCTGACTGACTGACCGCCACCATCAGCGTCCGGTCGTCCAAAATCGGATTCCGGTACCTGAACTCGCTGGCGATATCTATCTCGACCGGAATGCGAACCCAGCTTTCTATCGCGTATTTGGCGACCATTCCCGCATGATACGACGTTCCGCAGGCGACGATGAAGACTTTATCGATCATCTTGATGTCGTTTTCCGTCAAACTGAGTTCGTCCAATATTATCTTATTGTCGTGGACCCGGCCGCGCATCGTTTCCCGGATGGCATGCGGCTGTTCAAAGATTTCCTTAAGCATGAAGTCGTCATAGCCGGATTTCTCGGCCGCGCCGGCGTCCCAGGTAACCTTAATGGGCTTCCTTTTCACTACCTTTCCGTCAAGCCCTTTCAACGTAACCTTGTCGCGATTGACGATAACCATTTCGTTGTCCTCAACAACCAGAACATCTTTGGTGTAGTTGAGAATGGCCGGTATATCCGAGGCCAGAAAATTCTCGCCTTTGCCCAGCCCCACTATCAGGGGGCTGTCTTTACGAGCGGCAACAATCGTCTCGGGATGTTCAACGACTACCGCCGCCAGGGCGAACGATCCCTCGACACGGGTGAGCGCCGTCCGGACGGCGTCTTCTAAGTCGCCGCGATAATACATTTCTATGAGATGGGCTAAGACCTCGGTGTCGGTATCGGAGGTGAAATTATGGCCCCGCTTCTGCAACTCTTCCCTTAAGTCATGGAAGTTCTCGATGATGCCGTTATGGACAACGGCGATCTGCTCCGTGCAGTCCATGTGCGGATGGGCGTTACGTTCGCTGGGCTCGCCGTGCGTCGCCCATCTGGTATGTCCGATACCGACCATCCCTTCAGGTGAGTCTTTCTCAAGCGCTCCGGCCAGCTCGCTCAGTTTGCCGAGACGCCTAACGACGTTGATTTTGCCGCCATCTACAACCGCTATGCCGGCAGAATCGTACCCGCGGTACTCCAGCCCCCGCAGGCTGTCTAATAGAATCGACGCCGCTTGTTTATCTCCCAGATAACCGACTATCCCGCACAATTTATGAAAGCTCCTTTTCCACTATGGCGGCCAAATGGCCAGCTATTCTCCCGGCCGCGCCTTCGGTATCAGCCTCTACCATCACGCGTACCAGCGGTTCGGTCCCGGAGGTCCGAATCAGAACACGTCCGCGTCCCCCAAGCGATAATTCGCTCTTCTCGACCTCACTCCAAATGGCGACTGCCTCCCCAAGCTTACGCTTGTCGGCCACGCGAACATTCAACAACACTTGAGGCAGCTTGCTCATGACATTCTTCAGTTCCGACAAGGGCCGGCCCGTCTCGGCCTTTATGGCCGCTAGCATGAGGCCGGTAATGATGCCGTCGCCCGTCGTATTATGGTCTAAAAAGATAACATGGCCGCTTTGCTCGCCCCCGAAATTAAGATCCTGATCAAGCAGCTCTTTTAGCACGAACCTGTCGCCGACGTCGGTCTTAATGACGTTTATGCCCAATTCCTCCATCCCTAAGTCAAAACCGCAATTTGCCATGACCGTCGAGACCAGCGTGTCGGCCTTCAGACTGCCTTTTTCCTTGATGTATTTCGCCAGAATGGCCATTATATAATCCCCGTCCAGGATATTCCCGTCTTCGTCAACGGCGATTACCCGGTCGGCGTCACCGTCAAAGGCCAAACCAAAAAAGCCTTCCCTCGCAACAACCTCGTCCCGAATGCAAAGCGGGTTGGTCGACCCGCAATCAACATTAATAAGATCGCCTCGGGGTTCGTCGCCGATGGTGATAACCTCCGCTCCGGCTTTCCTAAAGATATCCCCGCCCATCTGATAAGCCGCTCCGTAGGCCGCGTCCAGCGCGATCTTCAGGCCGGTCAGATCAACCGGTAATACCTTCAGGGCATGCTCGGCATAGAGACGGCGGCCTTGCTCCCCGGCGTCCGACAACTCGCCGACATCCGCGCCCGAGGGATGCTCGCCGGCGTAAGCGCCTGAGGGAACAAGCTTTTCGACCGCTTCCTCTTCTTCCTCCGTGAACTTAAAACCCGATCGGTTAAACAGTTTGATCCCGTTGTCGTCAACGGGATTGTGCGAGGCGGAAATAACGCAGCCGGCGTCGGCGCCTAGTTTCCGGGTGAGATAAGCCACCGCGGGCGTTGGTATGATGCCCAACCGCAACACCTCGGCGCCCGTCGACATAACACCGGCCATAAACGCCCGTTCCAGCATCTCGCCTGATAATCTGGTGTCGCGCCCGATAACGACGCGTCCGGGTTCGCCGCCGTTCACCGCAACGACCGCGGCCGCCCGTCCGACCGCCATGGCCAGCTCGGGAGTAAGGTCTTTATTGGCGACGCCGCGAATTCCGTCAGTACCGAATAACTTGTTCATAATCATACAATTATACTCTAGACATATTGTTTGGTGACGAACGGGCTTGTCATGGCCTTGAGGAGCGACTCGTAACCGGGAATAAAGGAAATTACCGCGCCCGTACGGGCTGGCGGCCCTGATTTCTTCAAAACAAAGTGGTCGGAGCTGGCTTTAACTATTCTCCAGGTGTCGTCAAGGGGAAACAGCTGAGTCCCTTCAATATCCTGGCGGCCGAGGGCCGCAATGTGGTGGTGGCCGCGCTCCGGGATACTTTCGATTATCTCCGCCTTGATAACAAAGGCGTCGTGATGCATATCCTGAATCAACCGGCCTCTCGCGGTTTCCTTGCCCAGCAAAATTGCCTCTCCCAGTCTGACCTGGTTAATCCCGGGCGGCATTTCGCCCGATTCAATCAGCTCCCAGGCGCTGCTGTTCCCGCCCGAAACGACCGGTAATTCAATGCCCGCCTTCTCTCTTGCGTCATTAGCTAGGGCCACCAGGTCTTTCATTTGATCCGGCGTAGGTTTTTGTCCGGCCAGGCAGGCGACGTTCACGCCCAAACCGACAACCTCGACACCTTGCAGCTGTGCCGCCCGCATTGCCGTCTCGACGGCGTCTTCCCGGCGAACGCCTTCGCGGCCGTCGCCCATATCGACCATGATAATTACTTTATGCTTCTTTCCGACCCGGGCGGCCGCCCGTCCCAGCGCTTCAATGACCGTCAAATCACTGTTCAAGCTGATATCGGACAAATCTACGATCTGCGGGATTTCGCTTAACATCGGCAACCGGAGCATCATCAATTGCTCTGTTATTCCGGCGCCTCGCAGATTTACCAGATTCGCCGGTCGGGAGTCGCCGATACCGGCAACACCGCCGTCCAGCATGGCGCCGGCGATAACCGGATCGCCCAAGCATGCCTTGGTAACGCCGATTACCTGGATATTCCGCGTGGCGCAGACAGAAACAGCGTGTTCAGCATTTTGTTTGATTTTTTTGGTGTTAATCAATATACGTGGATAAGTCATAATGTTTACCTTCTCGACTCGGTCGCCACTAGCTCCCTCACTCGAAGAATATTTTCGCTTTTCGCTTCAATTACAGTGATACTGGTGATGGCGGTGATGTTGGTGATCCTGCTTTGCATTTTTGTTTTTTCACTTCCATCACTTCACTCTTCACTCCTAAAAGCAAACGAGCCCCCGGCCACCTTTGGCGGCAGGGGGCTCGCATAAGTCGAGCGTATTTCTAACGTTTTGAGAACTGCGGCTTCTTGCGAGCTTTCTTAAGGCCGTATTTACGGCGTTCTTTCATACGCGGGTCTCTGGTTAGAAGACCGGCCGCCTTAAGCGCCGGCCGCAGCGATTCGTCGGCCTCCAGAAGCGCCTTGGCGATTCCGTGCCTGAGCGCCCCCGCTTGACCGGAAACGCCGCCACCTTCAAGTTTGGCGAACACGTCATAAGCGTCGGTCAATCCGGTGACCGAAAACGGTGTCTGGATCAAGATGTGATGGACTTTGCGCGGGAAGTATTCTTCCATCGTCTTCCCGTTGCAGTTGAATTCTCCTTTACCGGGGATCAGCCGGACGCTCGCGATGGCGTCCTTACGTTTTCCCGTTCCCCAGTAGACGGCCTGTTCAGCCACTATCAACCTCCGATCTTTAAGGGTGCGGGTTTTTGCGCCTCGTGTGGATGCTCCGCGCCCTCATATACCTTTAATTTTTTAAACATCGCCCGGCCGAGCTTCGTGCTAGGCAACATGCCTTTGATGGCTCGTTCGACCGCGGCGGTGGGTTTCTTCTCCATCAACTCTTCAAGAGTCTCCGTTTTCGATCCGCCCGGATATCCGGAATGCCGGAAATATTCCTTGCCGGCCATTTTATTTCCCGTAACCTTTATTTTGGCCGCGTTGATGACGACCACAAAATCGCCGGTGTCTATTGTTCGCGTATAAGTTGCCTTATGTTTGCCCTGTAGGACGCGCGCGACTCCCGTCGCCAGGCGGCCCAGCGTAGCCCCCTCGGCGTCTACGATAAACCAAGCGTGTTCTATGTCGCTCGGTTTGGCGGTGTATGTCTTCATCGTTTGTGCCATCTACTTAGCTCCCTTAAACCCGTGAACTTGTAATTAATATCCGATTTTCGTCAACGTCAAGCCGTGCGCCGGCGCCGTTCGTCCGGCAAGTTTTCTATCTCTGCTCTCTAGCATCCTCTTAATCGTGTCCGGCTCCAGTTTGCCGAGTCCGATGTCGATCAACGTCCCCATCAGCGACCTGACCATCCGGTGCACGAATCCGTCCGCCCGGATCGTCAAACTGATCAGGCCGGGTTCCGGCTCGTCCAGCGCGACCGCGGTAACGTTCCGGACACAGCCCTTGACGGCTGAAGAGGCGACGCAGAATGCGCTGAAATCGTGCTCCCCTACGACCGACTCGGCCGCCTTTTTCATCAGACCGGTGTCCAACGGACGATCGATTCGAGTGACATAACCGCCCCGGAAGATTTCCGGGTACGGTCTGTTCCAAATCAGGTACTCGTATTCCCGCCAGGCCGCGCTCTTGCGAGCGTGAAACTCAGGCGACGCGTCTTCTACCGCGGTTACAGCGATCCCGCCCGGCAACAGACCGTTCAAGCTCTTCATGATCCGCTCAGCCGACATATCGGACTTGGTGCGGAAGTTCACGATTTGGCCGCGAGCGTTCACGCCGGTATCGGTCCGCGAGGCTCCGGTGACCCTGATGCTCTCTCTGAGCAATATGCTTAACGCTTTTTCAAGTTCTCCTTGGACGGTCGGCTTGTTTTTCTGCCGCTGAAACCCCTTAAAATCCCGCCCAATGTAATCAACCGTGATTTTAATGTTTCTGTTTATACTTCTCGACTCCCTCTCGACAAGCTCGAGGTCGCTCGAAGAATATTTTTGTCTATCTTTCAATCTCTCCAACTAGTTCGAGTTGAACCATCGGCGCGGCGTCGCCTTTGCGGTAGCCTGTCTTAATAATCCGGGTATATCCGCTCTGGCGGTCGCCGTACTTAGGCGCAATCTCCTCAAATAGTTTGTATACAGCCGTTTCATCGTTCAGTTCGCTTAAGCACCGCCGTTTCGCGGCCAGATCGCCCTTCTTGGCGAGGGTGATCATCTTCTCGATGAACGGTTTGACTTCTTTGGCTTTTGTTTCAGTCGTCTTGATTTTGCCGTTCGAGATAACGTCGGCCGCAAGATTTCTAATCATCAATTTCTGATGCGCCGCACTGCCGCCCAAACGGTAACTTTTCTTTGGCCTAGGCATTTTCTCAGTCCTCTTCTCTGAGCGCCAAGCCAAGCTCGCCCAGCTTCTCCTTAACTTCGGTCACTGACCTTTTCCCGAAGTTCTTTATGGCGTTCAAATCGGCTTCGGTGCAATTGGCAAGCTTCTCGACCGTGTCGATTTTCTCTCTCTTCAGACAATTGTATGACCTTGTCGACAAATCCAGGTCATCAATACTCATCTCTAGATCTGTACTCGGCCGCGCCTCCTCCGACGGGAAACCGACGCCGATGGCGATGTCGTCCGTCAGATCCTCGAACAACACCATATGATCCGCGACAATCTGGGCCGCGAGCTTGAGCGCCTCGGTCGGCTCGATGCTGCCGTCAGTTTCGACAGCCAGCGTCAATTTGTCGTAATCGGTGATTTGGCCGACGCGCGTCTTGCCGACCTCGTAAGTTACCTTCCTGACCGGGCTAAAGATGGAATCGACCGGAATCGTGCCGATAGGCATCTTTTCCTTCTTATTCCGCTCGGCGGCCACGTATCCTTTGCCTTGCTCGACGGTGAGTTCGGCCTCCAGCTTGCCCTGTTTGTTCAACGTAGCGATTGGCATCGCCACGTCGATGATTTCGACGTCGGCCGTCGTCATAATGTCCCCGGCTTTGATTTCCTTGGCGCCTTTGGCCTCGATTCTAACGGTAACAGGCAGCTCGGAATATGATTTCAGAACCAGCTGCTTGATGTTCAAGATGATATCGGTCACGTCCTCTTTGACGCCCGGAATGGTCGAGAACTCGTGAAGAACGCCGTCGATTTTTACCGACGTTACGGCCGAACCCGGGATGCTCGCCAGGAGAACCCGGCGCATCGAATTACCGAGCACGTGTCCGAATCCGCGCTCCAAAGGCTCTACGACGAACCTGGCGGACGTGTCCGAGACTCTCTCGAATTTCATCTTCGGTTGTACTATAGCGATTGCCACTTTATTGGACCTCCTGTCCGGTTACTTGGAGTAGAACTCGACGATCAGTTGTTCTTTTAGGTCGACGGGAATCTCCTCCCTTGTCGGCAGGCTCTTCACCTTGGCTTTGATAGATTTCACGTTAAAGTCAAGCCACGGAGCGACCTCGCCCTCAATGGCCTGGCCCGCTTGCTCTTTGGCCTTAAAGACCTTCTGGCCGGCCGTTGTCAGGCTGACCTCGTCGCCCTGACGAACCAAATAAGACGGGACGTCAACCCGGCGGCCGTTCACTGCGAACAGACCGTGGGTAACCATCTGCCTCGCTTCGCGCCGCGCCGGCGCCAGTCCCAAGCGGTAGATGACATTGTCCAGACGGCTTTCCAGCATCCTTAGTAAGATTTCGCCGGTAACACCCTTCTCGCGGGCGGCCTTGGCGTAGTAGTTGCGGAACTGTTTTTCCAAGACGCCGTAAATCTGCTTAGCCTTTTGCTTTTCGCGCAGCCTGACGCTGTATTCCGTCTCTTTGACATAGCGCCGGCCGTGCTCACCAGGCGGGTAGGACCGCTTGGACACAGGACACTTGTCGGAGACGCATTTGTCGCCTTTTAAGAACAGCTTGGTGCCAGCTCTCCGACAGAACCTGCAAACTGAACCTGTAACCCTTGCCACTTAGACCCTTCTCCTTTTAGGACTGCGGCACCCGTTGTGCGGTACCGGCGTTACGTCGACGATGCTGGCGACTTCCAGGCCGGCCGCCTGCAGAGACCTGATGGCTGTCTCCCGGCCGCTGCCCGGGCCTTTGATGAAGACGTCAACCCTTTTCAAGCCGTGCTCCTGGGCTTTCTTCGCCGCGGATTCGGCTGCCATCTGCGCCGCGAACGGCGTGCCTTTGCGCGAACCCTTGAAGCCGACCGTACCCGAACTCTCCCAGGAAATCGTGTTGCCCTGAGGGTCGGTCAAAGTCACTATCGTGTTGTTGAAAGTCGACGAGATGTGAGCCTGTCCCCTAGGGATATTCTTCCGCTCCCGCCTCTTCGCCTTTCTTGCCTTAGGTTTGGCCATCCTACCTCCTGAAACTTACAGCCAAAACGAGTTATTTCTTCTTCTTGATGCCTACTTGCCGGCGTGGTCCTTTTCGGGACCTCGCGTTGGTATGCGTCCGCTGACCGCGTACCGGCAATCCCTGACGATGCCTGAGACCCCGGTAGCAACCTATCTCCATCAGGCGCTTGATGTTCTGCGAAACCTCGCGCCTGAGATCTCCCTCGATCTTGTAGTTTTCCTCGACGAACTCGCGAAGCTTGATGACCTCTTCTTCAGTCAGATCTCTGACTCGGGTCCCGACTTTGATACCAGTCGCTTCGACGGCCTTGCTCGCCCTCGTCCGCCCGACGCCGAAAATATAGGTCAGGCTGATTTCAACCGGTTTGTCTCTCGGAATATCGATTCCGGCTATGCGTGCCACTTACTTTGCCCCCTTGCTCGTAGTTAGCAGTTGGTCATTAGTCGTTGGTTCCATATTCGATTCTAAGTATTGCCTATTACCAACCACCAACAACTAACTACCCCTTTAACGCCCTAACCCTGGCGCTGCTTGTGGCGCGGATTCTGGCATATAACCATGACCCGGCCCTTTCGCCTGATTATCTTGCACTTGTCGCACATTTTTTTAACGCTCGGTCGTACTTTCATATCCTCAATCTCCCAGTCTATTTGAACCGGTAAGTGATTCGGCCTCTCGTCAAATCGTAAGGAGACAGCTCAACCGTCACCTTGTCGCCGGGCAGAATACGTATATAATGCATCCTCATCTTGCCGGAGATATGGGCCAGGACCTTATGCCCGTTCTCCAACTCCACCCGGAACATCGCGTTCGGTAAGGGCTCGATTACCGTTCCCTCGACTTCGATCGCGTCTTCTTTAGACAAAGCTCGCCTCCTCCCCGGTCAAAATGACCGGGCCTTCCTTGGTCACAGCGACAGTGTGCTCATAATGAGCCGATAAGCTCCCGTCGGCCGTCACAACCGTCCAGCCGTCGTCAAGCGTCTTGACGTCGGAACCGCCCATGTTTACCATCGGCTCGATGGCGAAGACCATGCCCGGTTTGATAACCGGTCCCGTCCCCGGTTCACCGAAATTCGGGATCGGCGGATCCTCGTGCATTCGGCGGCCGATACCGTGTCCAACATAGCGTCTGACCACTGAATATCGTCGTCCTTCGACATAAGATTGCACAGCCGCCGATATATCGCCGACGCGTTGCCCGGGGCGGCAGTACTCAATACCCGCCTTCAGCGAGTCCCGCGTCGTTTCTATCAGGTCAATCGCTTGCGCCAGCACTTGGCCGACGGCGAATGTCCTGGCCCCGTCCCCGTAGAAATTCTTATAGATGGCTCCTACGTCGACGCTAACCAAGTCACCGTTGCTTATCTTTTTGTCATCCTTCGGAATCCCGTGAACGACCTCGTCGTTCAGCGAAATGCAAAGCGAATTCGGAAAACCGTGATAACCCAGAAAAGCTGGTTCGGCGCCACACTGTCTTATATGCCTCTCGGCAATCCTGTCAAGTTCCCCGGTCGTGATACCCGGCGTGAGGTTATCCTCAACTATCCTCAGCGTCTCCGCGACAATCGCGCCAGCCGCTTTAATTCTTTCCAGTTCTTTCTTGGACCTTCGTGCAATCAAGTCCTAGCCTCGATGAGAACGACTATCGTCTCAAAAACCTCATCCATCGGTCGTGTCCCGGAAACCTCCGCCAATATGCCCATGTCTCTGTAATAGCCGATGAGCGGTTCACTGTTGGTCCTATAAACCTCTAAACGATGGCTGATAGTCGCCTCGTTATCGTCATCTCTCTGTATCAAACCTGTTCCGCAAGTATCGCAAACATCTTCCGTCTGCGAAGGCCTATGGTCCAAATGGTACACGGCGTTACATTTCGGGCAGACACGCCGGCGGCTTAAGCGCCGGATGATTTCGTCGTCCGGTACGGCAATATTCAATACCAGGTCGATGTCCTTGCCTTGGCTCTTAAGCATCTTCCCCAGAGCCTCCGCCTGCACGGCGCTCCGCGGAAAGCCGTCCAGGAGAAATCCCTGCTGCGCGTCCGGCTCGTTCAGCCTGTCGCGCACGATCTTGATAACCACATCGTCCGGGACGAGTTCCCCTTTGTCCATAAAGGACTTGGCTTCCAGGCCAAGCGGCGTCCCCTTAGCAATCGCTTCCCTCAGCATATCTCCCGTAGAAACCGCTGGAATACCAAACTTGGCGCTTATCCTGGCCGCTTGGGTGCCTTTTCCGCTGCCCGGAGGCCCCATGATAATCATGTTCATTTAAGTCACCGCCCGTTTATCTGCTAAAGAACCCTTCGTAGTTCCGCATGTGCAGCTGGGCTTCCAGCTGACGCATCGTTTCCAGCGCGACGCTGACGACGATGAGTATGGAAATACCACCGAAGCTCTTAAAGAACGGCACATTCAAGGTGCCCATGATAATCGTCGGAATCAGAGCGATCAACGCCAGGAAAACCGCTCCCGGCAGTGTCATCCTGGTCAAAATATTGTCAAGATACGCGGCCGTCGGCCGTCCCGGCCTTACTCCCGGGATAAACCCGCCGTATTTCTGGATATTCTCCGAAATATCGATCGGGTTGAATGTAACGGCTGTATAGAAATACGCGAACACGATAATAAGAAGCGAATACATAAGCATATATCCGATTGACGACGGCGCCAGATACGTGTTCATGGCCGTAGCGAACGCCGAAGCCGGGAAGAACTGCGAGATAATTCCCGGAATCATGAGCACCGAAACCGCGAAAATGATCGGCACCACACCGGCCTGGTTTATCTTCAGAGGAATATATGTCATCTGGCCTCCGTAAACCTTGCGGCCGACTATCCTCTTGGCGTATTGCACCGGTATTTTTCTCTGCCCTAGCTCCGTAGCCACGATTGCCGCCATAACCAACAGAATGATTAAGACGACCACGGTGATGACCAGCGGACTAGAAACCTGCGCTGTCTGGACCGCGGCTATCGGAAGACGCGATATTATGCTGGCGGCGATGATTACCGACATCCCGTTACCGATGCCCTTCTCCGTAATCAACTCGGCCAGCCACATTATCAAGGTAGTTCCGGCAACCAGCGTAATCACGATCAGGCCGACGGAATTAAAGTTGTAACTTGCAATAACTTTGTAGTTCTTAAAAGTGACCACCAGCGCCATTGCCTGGACAAAAGCCAAGGCCACAGTCATATACCGGACGTACTGGTTGATCTTCTTCTGTCCGGCTTCGCCTTCCTTCTGCAGCTGCTCCAACTTCGGAAAAACGACCGTCAAAAGCTGCATAATGATCGTCGACGTTATATAAGGCATGATGCCTAAGGCAAAAACGGCGAATTCCGATAGCGCCCCGCCCGCGAACAAATCGACGAATCCGAACAGGCCTCCCTCCTGGGACGCGACAAACGACTTAAGCGCCGCTACGTCAATGCCGGGCACGACGATATGCGACCCGATTCGATAAACCGCGATAATCGCCAGGGTGAACAGTAAACGCTTTCGAAGCTCGGGAACCCGGAAAAGATTGCGGAAGGCCTCCAGCATTTAGAGCACCTCGGCGCGGCCGCCCGCTGCCTCGATCTTTTCCTTGGCCGCTTTGCTGAAAGCGTGGGCTTTAACAGTCAACGCCTTGCTGACTTCGCCGTCACCTAAAATCTTCACTTTTAAAGTTGCCTTCTTTATCAGACCCTTGCCGGTCAAGGCCGTCGGATCGACGGTCTCGCTGGCCTTGAAATCATTTAATCTGCCCACATTGACCAGCTCGTAATAAAGCTTGTCGGGATTCTTAAATCCGGCCAGCTTCGGCACCCGGCGGATCAACGGCATCTGGCCGCCCTCAAAACCCGGCCTGGTCGTGTTGCGGGCGTGCTGCCCCTTCTGGCCTCGCGTTGACGTCTTGCCGTGCCCCGAGGCCCGGCCGCGTCCGACGCGTTTGCCTTTTGTCTTCCCGCCCTCGGCAGGTTTTAGGTCGTGTAGCTTCATTACTTAGTCTCCTTTTTATCCGCCGTAGCCTTGGCAGAGGCGGGCTTAGGAGCAGTCTTCTTTGGCGCCGCTTTCTTGACAGCCGTTTTACCCTCCGTAGCCTTGACGGAGGAGGGCTTCTTGGCAGTTGCAGGTTTCTTGGCCGCTACCTTTGCAGTCGTGTCCTTTCCGTCACTGCGAGAAGCTTGTTCTTTAGGCGACGAAGCAACCTCAGCTTTAACCGGTTTTGCGGCCTTGGCCGTCTTCTTAACCGGCGCTTCTTTCGCCTCCGCTGTCTCGACTCTCACTAAATGCGCGACAGAGTTCACCATTCCGCGCACCGCCGGGTTATCCGGCAGAACCGAGGACGAGCTGATCTTCCCCAGCCCGAGCGCTTTGATTGTCCGCTTCTGCGGTTCGATTCGACCGATAGCGCTCTTTACCTGCGTTACCTTTATGTAATTGGCGGTTTCCGTTTTGGCCATTCCTGTTCCCTTATCTTATGTCCGCGACGTCTTTGCCGCGCATGGCGGCGACTTCTTCAGGTGTACGCAAGCTTTTTAAGGCTTCCACAGTCGCGCCAGCTACGTTGATCGCGTTGGCGCTGCCCAGTGATTTGGTTAAAATATCTTTAATGCCGGCCAGTTCAAGTACGGCGCGCACGCCACCGCCAGCGATAACGCCGGTTCCTTTGCCCGCCGGTTTCAGAAGAACGGACCCTGACGCGTAGTGGCCGGTAATCTCGTGAGGAATCGTCGTGCCGTTTAAGCTGACGTCGAACATTTCACGCTTGGCGCGTTGAACGCCCTTTTGAATCGCGCTGGCCACGTCATTTGCCTTACCCATAGACACGCCTACCCGGCCGTTCTTGTCCCCGACCGCGACGAGCGCGCTGAAACTAAACCGCCGGCCGCCCTTAACGACCTTGGCGACACGGTTTATATAGATAACCCGTTCCTCTATTTCTCTGGTTTGGTCCTTGTCGAAATCCAAGTGTGCCCGTCCTCCTTAGAACGTAAGGCCGCCCTCGCGGGCTCCTTCGGCCAACGCCTTAACCCGGCCGTGATACAACCGGCCGCCGCGGTCAAAAACAACTTTGCCGATTTTTTTGGTTTTGGCCTGTTCGGCGAGATGTTTGCCGACTTCCTTAGCCTGTTCTGTTTTTTTCTTCCCGCTCGCGCCCTTCAAACCGATATCCGACGCGCCCAGGATAATCTTACCCGTCGCGTCGTCGATAAGTTGCGCGAAGATATGCCGGTTGCTCCGGTAAACACACAGACGGGGCCGGTCGGCGGTGCCGATAACAGTTTTCCTGACCCTTCTATGCCGTTTTATTCTCGCTTCAACAGTCGTTAAACTCATTTCTCTCCACTCTTATCTCATTGTTACCGTTACTTCTCGACTCGTTCTCTTCGCTCACTCGCTCGAAGAAGATTTATTGAACACGAACTTCTAACCACCAACTACTAACTACTCTCCGCTCTTTGCTCTTGGCTCTAAGCTATTTGGCGGCTTTGCCGGCCTTGCGCCGGACATATTCACCCTGATAGCGAATACCTTTGCCTTTATAAGGCTCGGGGCCCCGGAACTTCCGGATCTTAGCCGCCGTCTCGCCGACTTTTTCCGCGTCAATACCCTTTACGATTATACTGGTCGCCTGGGGCACTTCGAACTCTATGCCCTCTTCGGGTATGACCGTAATCGTATGCGAATAACCCAGCGCCAGCTCGATATCCTTACCTTTGAGCGTTGCCCGGTAACCAACACCCTGTATCTCAAGAGTCTTGGTGAATCCGTCAGTCACTCCTTTGACCATATTGGCCAAAAGCGACCGGTTCAAACCGTGCAAGGCGCGATGATCGCGTTCATCGCTCGGCCGCTTCATGGTGACCGCGCCTTCTTCGATGACCATCTCTATCTCTGGGTTAAGGGTTCGTTTGAGTTCGCCTTTCGGCCCCTTAACGGTCACCAGGTCGCCTTCTCTTTTTATTTCCACGCCGCCCGGTACCGGGATCGGCATTCTACCTATCCGTGACATTTATCCTCCGCCCGCCTTACCAAACATAGGCGATGACTTCGCCCCCGACGCCCACCTCGCGGGCGCGTTTGTCGGTCATGATTCCCCTTGAGGAAGACAAGACCGCGATGCCGAGACCGCCCAAGACCTTAGGTATGGCGTCCTGTTTAGCATAGACGCGTAAACCCGGCTTGCTGATCCGTTTGATGCCCGTGATGACGCGTTTCTTGTTCGGCATATATTTCAAGGTAATGGTGATAGCGTTCTCCGGTTTGCTTTCCTTGACCTTATAGCTAGCGATATAGCCCTCTTCGGCCAAGACCTTGGCTACCTCAAGCTTGATATTCGAGTAAGGCACGTCCACGGTATCGTGATACGCCAGATTGGCGTTGCGAATCCTGGTGAACATGTCTGCCAGCGGATCTATGACGTTCAACTCGTTCCCTCCTGTTTCTACCAGCTTGACTTGGTCAAGCCGGGAATCTCGCCTTTATGCGCCATCTCGCGAAGACAAACGCGGCACAAACCGAACTTGCGGAAATATCCGCGGGGGCGTCCGCAACGGGTGCATCGCGAATAGCCTCTCGCGCTAAATTTGCTCTTTCTCTCCGCCTTCGCTACCAGTGATTTTTTAGCCACTAGCTCAAGTCCTCCTTAAAACCGCGTTAGTCCTTCTTGAACGGGAAGCCCATCCTGGTTAAAAGCGATCTTGCTTCCGCATCGGTTGGAGCCGTCGTTACTATCGTTATGTTCATACCGCGAGTTTTGTCGATGGAATCGTAGTCTATTTCCGGAAAAACCAGTTGCTCGGTCAAGCCCAGCGTATAGTTGCCGTCGCCGTCGAACTTATCGTTCAAGCCCTTGAAATCACGGACCCTTGGCAAAGCCAGCGATAGCAGCCGATCCAGGAATTCGTACATACGCTCGCCCCTCAAAGTGACCTTGGCGCCGATCATCATGCCTTCGCGCAACTTGAAGCTGGCGATGGATTTCTTAGCCCGCGTAACGATGGGCTTCTGGCCGGTAATTGCCGTCAAGTCTTTGACCGCGCCGTCGATTGCTTTCGCTTCCGTCTTAGCCTCGCCGACTCCCATGTTTACGATAACCTTGGTGACTTTGGGCACTTCCATGGTGTTCCTATAGGAGTGCTCGGACATCAACTCCGGCATAATCTCGTTTTTGTACGCTTCTTTCAGTCTCGCCATCTACTCATCCTGTCTTTTATTTTTTATTCCTAGCTTTGCCATATTTTATTTCTTATTTATTATTTTTTATCTATAGCGGCGCCGCACTTCTTACAGGTTCTGGTGCGGTTGCCTTCCTCGTCCCTAACGCTTCCGGCTTTGGTCGGTTTGCCGCAGCTGCCGCAGATCAGCATCAGGTTGGAAACGTTTATTGGCGCTTCCATCTCTATTATTCCGCCCGACTGCGGATTTCGCTGAGTCGGCCGGCTGGCTTTCTTAATCTTGTTTATTCCCTCGACGACAACGCGATTCTTGTCCGGCAACGAGCGAATGACCTTGCCTCGCTTGCCTTTATCCTTGCCTGTTAAGACCTCGACGTTATCGCCTTTTCGGATTGTCATTTTGCCCATGCGCTATAAAACCTCCGGCGCCAATGAAACGATCTTCATAAATTTTCTGTCCCTAAGCTCTCTGGTTACGGGCCCGAAGATTCGCGTGCCCCTTGGGTTCTTGGCGTCGTCGATGATGACCGCCGCGTTTTCATCAAATTTTATATAACTGCCATCCGGACGGCGGTACTCTTTCTTCGTGCGGACCACGACCGCTTTGACCACGTCGCCTTCCTTTACGACGCCACGCGGGATGGCTTCTTTGACGGTCGCGACCACGATATCGCCCAACCGCGCGTAACGCCTGCGGCTGCCGCCTAAAACCCGTATAACCAGGATTTCCTTGGCTCCGGTGTTGTCCGCCACCTTCAGCCTGGATTCCTGCTGGATCATACTGTCTCCGCCTTTTCCAAAACTTTAACCAGCCGCCAGCGCTTCGTCGCGCTCATGCGGCGAGTTTCCATGACTTCCACCAAATCGCCGGTCTGGCTTTCGTTTTTCTCGTCGTGCGCCTTTAACTTGGTAATCTGTTTCATGGTTTTCCCGTAAAGCGGATGATGGACTTTTGTCTTTACCTCAACGACGATGGTTTTATCCATCTTGTCGCTGACGACCCTTCCCGTCATCGTCTTACGTTTCCCGCGGTCGGTATTATTCTCCGGCATTCTGGAGCTCCCTTTCCTGGCGCACTGTCTCGATGCGCGCGATGTCGCGCCGGACCTGCCGGACGCGGCGCGGGTTGTCAAGCTGTGCCGTTGACATCTGAAAACGAAGGTTAAATAGCTCTTCCCTGGCTTCCGCCAGCTTCTTATTAAGTTCTTCCTGATTCAATGACCTTAACTCTTTGGCGTTCATGTCTTACACCTCGGTGCGCTTAGCGAATTTCGCTCTGATCGGTAACTTATGGGCCGCCAGCCGCATGGCCTCACGAGCGGTAACCTCGTCTACCCCGGCCAGCTCGAACATTATATGGCCCGGCTTGACAACAGCCACCCAGCCTTCGGGAGCGCCCTTGCCGCTGCCCATGCGCGTCTCGGCCGGTTTCTTGGTAATGGGCTTATCCGGAAATATCTTGATCCATACCTTGCCGCCGCGCCGTATATGCCTGGTGATCGCGACACGGGCGGCTTCAATCTGACGGTTGCTGATCCAGCCTGGTTCAAGCGCCTGCAAGCCGTAGTCGCCAAAGCGAACCTGGTTGCCGCGTGTAGCCTGACCCCGCCGGTTTCCCCTTTGTACTTTTCTATGCTTGACCCGCTTGGGAATTAACACGCCTTACTTCTCCTTCTTTGGAGCTGTCTTCTTGGCCGCCGGTTTACCCGCCGTAGCCTTGGCGGAGGCGGGCTCTTTCTTCATAGCCGGCTTGCCCGCCGGAGCTTTAGCGGCGGAGGGTTTCTTAGCCGCGGACTTGGCTTCCTTCTTGGGAGCGGCCGCGGCCGGCTTGGCGGTCTCCTTAGAGGCCGCCTTAGTTGTCTTTGTCGTCTTGGCGGCTGCCTTCTTGGCCGCAGGCTTGGCGGCCTTTACTGTTTCTTTGGGCTTCGCTTTGGCAGCCGGCTTGTCCTCTGACTTCTTCGCCGGAACTTTAGCGGCGGCGGGAGCTTTAGCGGCCGTTTTCGGTTTAACCTCAGCCTTTGCCGCCTTGACCTCAGGCTTTACTGTCTTCGTGCTCTTTGGACTCGACTCGGCGGATTTCTCCGTCTCTATCGGCTTAACCTCTATGGCGACTTTTGTCGCTTCGATTCCCGGCGCGGTGGCTTGTTCCGGCTTGGTTTCAACCGGTTTCTCCGCTTTTACCTGAGCCAACTTGGCTTCGATAACCCGTTTCGGTCGAGGCGCCATCGGTCGCGCGTTCTCCTCGCTGATGTCGAGTTCAGTCTCATGCCTGACGCTCAAGCCTCTCAGCGGCACATCGCCGTGGTATATCCAAACTTTAACGCCTATCTTGCCTGACTTAGTGTTAGCTTCGGCCGTCCCGTATTCTATGTCGGCTTTCAGCGTGTGCAACGGCACGCGGCCTTCGCGGTACCATTCGGTACGTGACATTTCGGCGCCGCCCAACCGGCCTGCCGACGATATCCTGACGCCCTTTACACCGCCGGCCATCGCCTGGCTGACGGCTTTTTTCATCGCCCTTCGGAATGAAACCCGGCCTTCAAGCTGCTGCGCTACGTTTTGGGCAATCAGCGGGGCGCTGATTTCAGGCCGCCTGACTTCCTGGATATCTATACGAACGCGCTTGCCGGAAAGTTTTTCAAGATGGCCCCGCAGCTTGTCGACCTCGGCGCCTTTCTTGCCGATGACAATGCCCGGACGGCCAGCGTGAATAACGATCTTTACCTGCTGTTCGGTGCGTTCGATATCGATCTTTGCTAACCCTGCGTGTGACAGCTTGTTAATCACGTGGCGGCGAATCTTTATATCTTCGCTTAGATAAGCGGCAAATTCTTTTTCGTTGTACCAGCGGGTCCGCCAATCGTTGATTATTCCTAAGCGCAGCCCGTAAGGGTTAACCTTCTGACCCACTCGAATCCTCCTTAGAGACGGCTTTCTTCGCCTTGGTCTCGGTAATCTTCGCTTTTGGCTCTTTCTTCGTTGTCTTTCCGTCATTGCGAGGAGCCGCCTTTTTCTTCGGCGACGAAGCAACCTCGCCTTTCTTGGCCGCTTTCTTGGCTGCTGACTTGGCCGGCGCCGGCTCTTTGGTTTTCTTGACTTCCGTCTTTTCTATTTCATTCAAAACCAATGTGATGTGACTGGTCCGTTTGTTGATCCTGCTAGCCCGGCCTTGCGCCCGCGGACGCCACCGCTTCAGAATCGGACCTTCGTCGACAAAAGCTTCGGAAACGACGAGGTTGTCCGCGCCCGACGCGCCCTTTTGGACGGCGTTAGCGACCGCCGAATTCAGCACTTTCAGAATCGCTTTCGACGCTTCCCGGGTGGAAAACTGAAGTATGACCGCGGACTCGGCCGCGTTCTTACCCCTGATCATGTCAACGACCAAACGCGATTTACGCGGGGCGATTCTTATGTATTTAGCGCGAGCTCTGGCTTCCAATGTCATTCCTCTTTTGCTAACGGACCGTCGTCTTGTCTTTGGACGAATGCCCGCGGAAAAACCGCGTCGGCGCGAACTCGCCCAATTTGTGTCCAACCATACTTTCCGTGATATAAATTGGCACGTGTTTCTTGCCGTTGTGAACCGCGATAGTCAGGCTTACCATTTCCGGAAAGATCGTCGACCGTCTGGACCAGGTCTTAATAATAGCCTTGCTGTTATCTTCACCGGCCGCGGAGACCTTCCTCATTAGCGAGTCGTCAATAAACGGACCTTTTTTCAGGGACCTGCTCAAAGTTAGTTAAGCCTCCTATCTTTTCCTGCCCCTGACGATCATTTTGTCAGAGGGTTTGCTCTTCCTTGTCCGGTAGCCCAGCGTCGGCTTGCCCCAAGGCGTCACCGGATGCCGGCCGGCGCTCTTGTTCTTGCCTTCGCCGCCGCCGTGCGGGTGGTCGACCGGATTCATAGCCGTACCGCGGACGCTCGGGCGGATGCCCAGCCAGCGGCTGCGGCCTGCCTTGCCTACGGTCAAATTGGAATGGTCGGAGTTGCCGACCTGGCCGATCGTCGCCTTAGCTTCGATGCCGACTAAGCGGACTTCGCCCGACGCCATTTTAACCTGGCCGTATTCGCCTTCCTTGGCGACCAGTTGGGCCATACATCCGGCCGAGCGGCAGAGTTTCGCGCCCTGACCGGCTTTAATCTCAACATTATGGATTACCGTGCCGAGCGGGATATCTTTGATCCTTAAAGCGTTGCCCGGTTTGATGTCCGCCGACTCTCCCGACATAACCGCGTCGCCCGGTTTCAATCCGACCGGCGCGACGATATAGCGTTTCTCGCCGTCGGCATAGTTCAGCAAAGCAATATTGGCCGAGCGGTTCGGATCGTATTCGATAGCCGCGACCTTCGCTGGAATGCCGTCTTTATCCCGCATAAAGTCGATCAAACGGTACTTGCGTTTGTGTCCGCCGCCCTTATGCCTTGTCGTGATCCGGCCGTAGACGTTCCGCCCGCCGCTTTTCTTAAGCGTTGAGGTCAGCGCTTTTTCCGGCTTGTCCTTTGTTATCTCCTCAAAGCTAGAGGAGGACATATAACGCCTGCTCGGTGTCGTCGGCTTATATTTTTTAATACCCATCTCTTATATCTCCAGCTTATTCCCTGACTACTTCGACTCGAAGAACTCGATCTTGTGGCCTTCGGCCAGCGTAACAATGGCTTTCTTCATCGACGGCGTGTAACCTGACGTCGCGCCCTGTCGTTTCATTTTTCCCCCGCGGTGCATTGTGTTGACGCCGATGACCTTAACATTGAATATGGCCTCGATTGCGTCTTTGATTTCTTCCTTGCCCGCTTTAGGATCGACCGCGAATACATATTTGTTTTCTTCAATCAACTTATAGCTTTTTTCGCTGATGATCGGCTTCTTGATGACCGCGCGCGGATTTTTCATACCAGTCTCTCCTTGGCCACCAGCTCGAAAACGCTTTTCGTCGTGACGATATCATCGGCGTTAAGAACGTCATAGGTCGTCAGCTGTCCGGCCGATACGACCTTGACGTGCGGCAGGTTGCGGAACGACTTCATAATCGCGTCCTGCTCGTCCTGGACGACGGCTAGCACCTTGCCTTCGGCTTTCAGCGCCGCCAAAAGCTCAACGGCCGCCTTAGTCGACGGTTTCTCCCACGTCAGCTCCTCGACGACTTTAAACGACCCGTCGCGAAGCTTGTCGGCCAAAGCGCCCTTAAGCGCCGCGTATTTCATTTTCTTCGGCACTTTCTGTGAAAAATCGCGTGGTTTCGGCCCGTGGACGATGCCGCCGTGCCGCCAGATCGGTGACCGGATGCTGCCCGCGCGCGCGCGTCCCGTGCCTTTCTGGCGCCAGGGCTTGACCCCTCCGCCCGAAACCTCGCCGCGGGTCTTCGTGTTGGCCGAACCCTGTCTCAATCCCGCCAGATACGCGTTGACAACCTGGTGGACCAGTGCCGGGTTGGCTTCGTATTTCATAGCGGCGTCGCTGACCGCGACCTCGCTGACCTTCTTGCCTGTTTTGTCGTGAACCGTGATGCTCTTACCCATGGTTTAAGCACGACTCCTTTTTGCTTCCCGGATCATGACCAGGCCGCCTTTGGGGCCCGGTACGCAGCCCTTAAGGGCGATCAGGTTGTTGCCTTTGTCCACCTTAACGACCTCGATAAAAGATATCGTGGTCTTGGCGTTGCCCATCCGTCCCGGGAGTTTCTTGCCCTTCCAGACGCGCGAAGGGGTAGCGCACATACCGATGGCGCCCGGCGCGCGGCGAAAGTGGTGGCCGTGCGTTGCCGGACGGGTCGAGAAATTATGGCGCTTGACGACGCCGGCGAAGCCTTTGCCTTTGGACACGCCCTCGACGTCGACTATCTCGCCTTCGGCGAAGACATCGGCGTCGATCTGTTGCCCGACGGATACGGCTTCTAGGTCCTCGACGCGGTACTCCGCCAGATATTTCACCAGCGGGGTCCCGGCCTTGGCCAGATGGCCCCGTTCCGGTTTTGACAGATTGCCTTCTTTGGTCTCGCCAAAGCCAAGCTGAACAGCCTTATACCCATCGTTGCCCTCGTCCTTTACCTGGACGACATAGCAGGGGCCGGCCTCTATCAGCGTCACCGGAACGACTTTTCCGTCGCTGGAAAACACCTGGCTCATGCCTATTTTTTTGCCGAGAATACCTTTCACGCTCATGCCTCGTCTAGTATTTCGAGACCTTACAGTTTGATCTCGATATCGACCCCAGCCGGCAGATCCAACCTCATCAAAGAATCAATCGTTTTAGGTGTCGGATCCAGGATGTCGATCAGACGTTTGTGCGTCCTGATCTCAAAATGTTCCCGTGAATCCTTGTCCTTGTGGGGCGACCTGATAACGCAGTAACGGCTCCGCCGCGTCGGCAGCGGGACCGGGCCTGAAATCCTGGCGCCCGTCCGTTTGGCGGTTTCCACGATTTTTCGGGCCGACTGGTCAATCAGCTCGTGGTCATATGCTTTTAGTCTTATTCGGATCTGCTGGTTCGCCAACTCTTATCCTTTACTTACTTCTTGATCTTCGTGACGCGCCCGGCGCCGACGGTGCGGCCGCCTTCGCGGATGGCGAAGCGCAGGCCTTCTTCCATGGCGATCGGGGCTATAAGCACGACTTCCATCACCGTGTTATCTCCCGGCATGACCATCTCGGTCCCGGAAGGCAAGGTCACGACGCCGGTGACGTCGGTCGTCCTGAAGTAGAACTGGGGCCGATATCCTGAGAAGAACGGGGTGTGACGCCCGCCTTCTTCCTTGGTCAGGATGTAGGCCTGGCCGGTGAACTCGGTGTGAGGGGTGATGCTCCCCGGCTTGGCCAGGACCTGTCCCCGCTCGATCTCGTCTTTCTCCACACCTCTTAGAAGCACGCCAACGTTGTCGCCGGCTTCGGCTTCGTCGAGTAACTTCCTGAACATCTCCAGCCCTGTGGCGACCGTTTTCTTGGTCTCGGGGCGGATGCCGACGATCTCGACTTCCTCGCCGACCTTGATCTTGCCCCTCTCCACTCGGCCCGTCGCGACGGTGCCGCGGCCGGTGATGGTGAAGACGTCTTCCACACTCATCAAGAACGGCTTGTCCACGTCACGGGCGGGGGTGGGGATATAGGAGTCGACCGAGTCCATCAATTCCATGACGGGCTTGCAGTCGTCACAGGTCTTGGGATCTTCGCACTTGCTCTCCAGCGCTTTCAGGGCACTCCCCCGGATGACCGGGATGTCGTCGCCCGGGAACTCGTACTCGGTGAGCAAGTCCCTGACTTCCATCTCGACCAGGTCCAGGAGTTCCGGGTCGTCGACCATGTCGGTCTTATTCATGAAGACGATGATGTAGGGGACGCCGACCTGCCTCGCCAACAGGATGTGCTCGCGGGTCTGCGGCATCGGGCCGTCGGCGGCCGATACCACCAGGATGGCCCCGTCCATCTGGGCCGCTCCGGTGATCATGTTCTTGATGTAGTCGGCGTGTCCCGGGCAGTCGATGTGAGCGTAGTGGCGCTTCTCCGTCTCGAACTCGACGTGGGCGATGGCGATGGTTATGCCGCGCTCGCGCTCCTCGGGAGCGTTGTCGATGGAGTCGAAGCTCCTCTCGGCGACGTTCATGCCCGCCTTGTGAAGGCACGTCGTGATGGCCGCCGTCAAGGTCGTCTTGCCGTGGTCGACGTGACCGATGGTGCCGATGTTCAGGTGCGGCTTGGTCCTCTCGAATTTCTGCTTAGCCATAAGGTAACCTCCTACTCTCCTCGGCTTTTCTTAACTATTTCCTCGGCAATCCGCTTCGGAACTTCTTCATATTGCTTAAACTGCATCGTATAATTCGCCCGCCCCTGCGTTTTGCTGCGCAAGTCGGTCGCGTATCCAAACATCTCGCTCAACGGCACCAAAGCTCTGACGGAGCGAGTGTCGCCGCGTAGTTCCATTCCCTCAATCCGGCCGCGGCGGCTGTTCAAGTCGCCGATGACGTCGCCCACGTATTGCTCGGGGCTGACAATTTCAACATCCATGACCGGCTCCAGCAAAACGGGATGAGCTTTATTTATAGCATTCTTAAAGCCCATGCTGCCAGCAATTTTAAACGCCATTTCGCTGGAGTCGACATCATGGTAAGAACCGTCGTAGAGCGTCGCTTTAATATTCACCAGTGGATAACCGGCAATCGCGCCGCTTTCCATGGCTTCCTCGACGCCTTTGCCGACGGCCGGGATGTATTCCTTGGGCACAGCGCCCTGGGTAATCTTGTCTTCGAACTCGAAATTCTGTTCGCTTTCCTTCAGCGGTTCGACTTTGATATAAACATGCCCGTACTGGCCGCGGCCGCCTGTCTGGCGGACGAACTTGCCTTCGGCCTGGGCTTCCTTGGTGATAGTCTCGCGGTAAGCTACCTGCGGTTTGCCGACATTGGCGTGAACGTTGAATTCGCGGATCAACCGGTCAACGATAATCTCCAGATGAAGCTCGCCCATTCCGGCCACAATAGTCTGACCCGTATCCTCGTCGGTCTTGACGCGGAAGGTTGGATCTTCCTCAGCCAGTTTCAACAACGATGCGGACAGTTTTTCCTGGTCCGCTTTGGTTTTTGGCTCGATGGCCACGTCGATGACCGGTTCGGGAAAGACCATGGATTCCAGAATAATCTGATGCGCTTGGTTGCAAAGCGTGTCACCGGTTGTCGTGTCTTTTAGGCCTACGACCGCCGCAATCTCTCCCGTGTATACTTCTTTTCGCTCCTCACGGGTATTGCTGTGCATCTGAAGCAGACGCCCAACGCGCTCCTTGATGCCCTTGTTCGCGTTGTAGGTGTAAGCTCCGCTTTGTAGCGTGCCGGAATAAACGCGGAAGAAAGTGAGTTTGCCTACGAACGGGTCGGTTACGACCTTGAAGGCCAGCGCGGCGAAAGGCTCGTCGTTGCTGGGCTTACGCTCGATTTCGTTGCCCGTCTTGGGCTCGATGCCCTTAACGGGCGGTACGTCCAGCGGACTCGGCAGATAGTCGATGACCGCGTCGAGTACGGGTTGCACGCCCTTATTTTTAAGCGCGGTTCCGCAGAGAACCGGCGTGACCGCGTTGGCCAGTGTTGCCTTGCGAATAGCCCGCTTGATCTCTTCTACGGTTACGTCCTCGCCTTCCAGGTATTTCAGCATCACGTCCTCGTCGTAATCGGCGACGGCCTCGATCATATGGATGCGATGCTCCTCGGCGTCGGGCAGCATGTCGGCCGGGATATCTATGATATCCACATTAGCGCCCGTCGGATCGTTATACTCGTATACTTTCATCTCTATCAGGTCGATATGGCCTTTGTAGTTGTCCTCGGCGCCGATGTTTAATTGAATCGGAACCGGATTCGCGCCCAACCGGTCGCGCAGCGACTGAACCGCGTTCAAGAAATCCGCGCCGGTCTTGTCCATTTTATTGATGAAGCAGATTCGCGGTACGCCGTATTTATCGGCTTGCCGCCAGACTGTTTCAGATTGTGGTTCGACGCCGGCTTCGCCGTCGAATACGGCAACCGCTCCGTCAAGAACCCTAAGTGATCGTTCGACCTCTACAGTGAAGTCCACGTGGCCGGGTGTGTCTATAATGTTAATCCGCACGCCCTTCCAATTGGCGGTTGTAGCGGCGGAGGTAATGGTAATGCCGCGCTCCTGTTCCTGGACCATCCAGTCCATCGTGGCCTGACCCTCGTCCACCTCGCCGATGCGGTAGTTGACGCCCGTATAATAAAGTATGCGTTCGGTCGTCGTTGTTTTGCCCGCGTCGATATGGGCCATGATCCCGATGTTTCTCATGTCTTCCAGGCGGAACTTCTGCGACATTTCCTTCTCCAATTGCGGTGTAGGCATAATCCCTTTCGTCCTGACTTACCAGCGATAGTGCGCGAAAGCCTTGTTGGCCTCGGCCATCTTGTGCGTATCTTCCTTTTTCTTAACCGACGTGCCTGTATTATTCGACGCGTCGAGTATCTCAGCGGCCAGACGGTCGGCCATTGTCTTCTCGCGCCGGGCGCGGGAGTATCCCACCAGCCAGCGGATAGACAAGGTCGTGCCGCGTTTGCTGTCCACTTCGATCGGTACCTGGTAGGTAGCGCCGCCGACCCGGCGGGGCTTGACTTCCAGATGCGGCTTCGTGTTCTCGACAGCTTTCTTCAAGACGACGAGGCCGGGTTTGCCGCTTTGCTTGCCGGCGATTTCCAGGGCTTCATACACGATACTCTCAGACGTGCTTTTCTTACCCTGGAGCATAATTTTATTCACGAACTGGCTGACCAGTTTGTCTCCATAGACCGGATCCGGTATGAGTTCCCGTCTTGGAGCAGCCCCTCTGCGCGGCATATTACTTCTCCGCCTTCGCGCCGTACTTGCTGCGGGCTTTCTTGCGGTTCTCGACGCCGCCCGTATCCAGCGCGGCTCGCACAACCTTATAGCGGACGCCCGGCAAATCCTTAACCCGGCCTCCCCTAATCAATACGATGCTGTGTTCCTGCAGGTTGTGGCCGATACCGGGGATGTACGCCGTGACTTCCTGGCCGGTTTTCGCCAACCTTACCCTGGCAATCTTACGCAAAGCCGAGTTCGGTTTCTTGGGCGTTGTGGTAGAAACGCGTGTGCAAACACCGCGCCGCTGCGGGGCTCCCGCCAATGCCGGCGTCGACACTTTGCTCTTCTTACTCTTTCTACCCTTTCTTACCAGCTGATTAATTGTCGGCATACACTCTCCGTGTTACGATTCTTGCTTGGCACAGACCTTTAAGTTTATCAATCGCTTTTTGGCTTGTCAAACTTTAGTTTCTTCGACTTCCGGCTCCTCCGACGGCGCCGGCGTGATGCCGACTGCGCGGTAACGTTTCATTCCGGTCCCGGCGGGAATCAACTTGCCGATTATGACGTTCTCCTTTAAGCCCAGGAGAGGATCGCTCTTACCAGCGACTGCCGAGTCGGTTAAGATCCGCGTGGTCTCCTGGAACGATGCCGCGCTCAAGAAGCTGTCAGTCTCCAAAGCCGACTTGGTAATCCCCAGAATGACCTGGCGCGCCGACGCGGGCTTGGCGCTTTCCCCGATAACCCGTTCGTTTTCCGCTTCAAAATCGTAGCGGTTCACGTACTGGCCGGGCAGGAAGTCTGTGTCGGCCGCCTTGGTCACAAAGACCTTCGTCAGCATCTGCCGGGTGATAAGCTCGATGTGCTTATCGTGGATATCCACGCCCTGGCTCTTATACACTTCCTGAACGCCGTCGACCAGATACTGCTGGGTGACGCGCGGTCCTTTGATATGAACCAGGTCGGGGGGATAAACGGAACCGTAAGTCAGTTTGTCTCCCGCCTCGACCGTGTCGCCGTCGCTGACGCGAACGCGGGAGCTGCTCGGTATCTTATACGCCTTCTCGGTCTTGGGTATACCTTTCTTGGCCGGAGCGGTTACCGTTAGCACAAGCACGTCTTCTTCCTTGTCGGTGGTCATCTTAACCTTGCCGTCGATCTCTGCCAAAAGCGCTTGACCTTTCGGTTTGCGCGCCTCGAACAGCTCGACCACGCGGGGCAGACCCTGCGTGATATCGCCGCCCGCCGCCACGCCGCCGGTGTGGAAGGTTCGAAGCGTCAACTGCGTTCCAGGCTCGCCGATAGACTGGGCGGCGATGATGCCGACCGCCTCGCCGATATCCACAGGCCGCCCGGTCGCCAGGCTAAGTCCGTAGCACTGCTGGCAAACACCGTGGCGCGTGTCGCAGGTAACTACGCTTCGCACGGCCGCCTCGGTAACGCCGGCTTCAATGATGACGTCCAGGTCAGTATGTTTAATCGGCTCGCCCTTGGCCAAAATGACCTTCCTGCCTTTAGGCACGGTGATGTCTATGGCGACAATTCGGGAAATCAGACCCTCATTAGGCTCGCCGTCTTCTTTGACCGCGGGCAGTATCACGTATTCGGTCGTGCCGCAATCTTCCTCTCTGACAATGGTGTCCTGGACGACGTCGACCAGACGCCTGGTAAGATAACCGGCGTCAGCCGTCCTGAGCGCGGTGTCGGCTAAGCCCTTTCTGCCGCCGTGCGTGCTTAGGAAGTACTCCAGAACGGTCATTCCTTCACGGAAGTTGCTCTTAATCGGGCGGTCAATGACCTCGCCTTTCGGGTTAACGACCAGTCCGCGCATGGCGGCTAGCTGCCGGACCTGCTTTAAGTTACCGCGGGCGCCGGAGGTCGCCATCATATAGATGGGATTGTCCTCATCGAAGCTGTCTTCCATGGCCTTGCTTACCTTCTCGGTCGCTTCGGTCCAGATGTTAACAACGCGCTGGTGCCGCTCGTTGGCGGTCATTAAACCGCGGCGATACTGCTGTTCCGCCTTGGCGACCGCTTTTTCCGGCTCTTCCAGCATGGCCGCTTTTTCTTTCGGAACTTTGATATCGTCCAGCGCGATGGTCGTGCCGGCGCGTGTCGCGTACTTGAAGCCAAGCTTTTTAATGCCGTCTAGGACTCCGACAATGTCTCCCATCGGGTAGTTCTCGACGCATTCGGTAACGATTGCCGAGATGTCGCTCTTGTCGACGCGTTTGTTGATGTAACGGAAACCTTCAGGCAACACCGAGTTAAAGATAACGCGGCCGACGGTCGTGTCGACGATGCGCTCGCCTTTTATCCTGACCGTGATCTTGGCCCTTAGATCGATCTCGCCAAATTCCTCAGCCATGATGGCTTCATCGGGGGAGCCGAAGATAAGACCTTCGCCCTTTACGCCGTCCTTCATGATCGTCAGATAATAGCAGCCGAGAACCATGTCCTGCGTCGGCGTAGCAATCGGTTTGCCATTGGCCGGGCTCAAGACGTTGTGGGCGCTTAACATAAGCAAACGTGCTTCAGCCTGCGCTTCCGCGCTTAGCGGCAAATGCACGGCCATCTGGTCGCCGTCGAAATCAGCGTTGAACGCCGTGCAGACGAGCGGATGTATCTGGATGGCTTTGCCTTCCACGAGTACCGGCTCGAAAGCCTGAATGCCCAGGCGATGCAGGGTCGGAGCCCTGTTTAGCAGGACAACCTGGTCTTTGATGACCTCTTCCAGGACGTCCCAGACGACCGGGTGGGCGCGTTCGACGAGTTTCTTGACGCCCTTAATATTCGGCGCCAGACCCTTGTCGACCAATCGTTTCATAACAAACGGTTTAAACAATTCCAAGGCGATCTGCTTAGGCAGGCCGCACTGATAGAACTTAAGATCCGGGCCGACGACGATGACTGAACGTCCGGAGTAGTCGACGCGCTTGCCCAGTAGGTTCTGGCGGAACCGGCCCTGCTTACCCTTAAGCATGTCGGACAGCGATTTTAGAGGCCGATTGCCGGCGCCAGTTATAGGCCGACCGCGGCGCCCGTTGTCAAACAGGGTGTCCACCGCTTCCTGGAGCATCCTCTTTTCGTTATTGACGATGATCTTCGGAGCGCCCAGGTCCAATAGCCTTTTTAAACGGTTGTTGCGGTTGATGACGCGACGGTATAGATCGTTAAGGTCAGACGTCGCGTACCGGCCGCCGTCCAACGGCACCATCGGCCGCAGATCCGGCGGGATGACCGGCACGGTTTCCAGAATCATGTCTTCCGGCCGATTCTTGCTGCTTCTGAAGGCTCCGACTACTTTAAGACGTTTGATGGCTTTCTGTTTCTTCTGGCCTTTGGCGCCTTCCTTGTCGCCATCGCCCTTGATGAGGGCTTTGAGACCGGATGCTTCCGCTTCCAGGTCGATGTCCCTTAAGAGCTCGCGAACCGCTTCCGCGCCGATACCGCCCTCGAAATATGAACCGTAACGGTCCTCAAGATCCCAGTAAAGCTGCTCGTTGTTTACGTTGCGCCGCTTGAACATCCGGTTAAAAACGTCCTCGAACTCGGCTAGCTGGCCGGGTTTCATCGTTTTAAAGAACTCGAAAACGCCGCTCAAGTCCTGGGTGCGGCGCATCGCCCGATCGTCGATCTCCCTTAACTCCTTAGCTAGCTGTTTCTCTAAGTCGGCGATCTCCTTTTTAAGCGGTTTGTTGTCGGCTTTGGCGGCGGAGACGGCTTTCTTGTCTCCCTCCTCCGGCTTCAAATTTTCTTCGATTTCTTTGATTTTCTCCTCGGCTTCGGCGATGACAGTTGCTTTTTCCTCGTCGGCCGACTTGTTGATGACGTCCGTATCCTTGCTCAGCGCGTCCTTAAGCTTGTCCATTTCACCCTGACGCTTCTCATCGTCAATACGGATGATGCAGTGGGACGCGAAGTACAATACTTTTTCCAGTTCCTTCGGGCTCATGTCCAACAGATATCCCATCTTGCTGGGGATGCCCTTGAAATACCAGATATGCGCTACCGGCGCCGCCAGTTCGATATGGCCCATACGCTCCCGGCGCACCCTCGCCCGGGTGATTTCAACCCCGCACTTTTCGCAGATGATGCCCTTGAACCGGACTTTCTTGTACTTACCGCAGTAGCACTCCCAATCCTTGGTCGGCCCGAAAATCTTTTCGCAGAACAGGCCGTCGCGCTCAGGCTTGAGGGTTCTGTAGTTTATGGTTTCGGGTTTCTTAACCTCCCCGTTGGACCAAGCCCTGATCCGTTCGGGGGAAACAATACCGATTCGAAATTCCTCGAAATCCTGGATTTCCGCCACTTGTTAAATCACATCCCCTAAGATTCGTCTATTTCATCGCCGCCGGGCGAGCCAAGGACAGCCTTGGCGTCTTCCGCGGTTATCGTTTCTTCCGTTTCTTCTTCTTCTTCCTTAGCGCCGCCGGCCTCTTCGATGGCAAAGCCGAACAACTCTTCGTCGCCCAACGGCTCCTCGCGCTGGATGTCGACGCCCAACGCCCGCATGGCCCGGCCGAGTTCCTCGTCTTCCTCGCGGAGGACGGTGATCTCCTGACCTTCGGCGGTGTATAAGCCGACATCCAGACACAAGCCCTGCATCTCTTTGACGAGAACCTTAAACGACTCCGGCATACCGGGTTCGGGAATATTCTCGCCCTTGACGATGGCTTCGTAGGTACGGACACGACCGGCCACGTCGTCAGACTTGACCGTCAGGATTTCCTGGAGCGTGTACGCGGCACCATAAGCCTCCAGCGCCCAGACCTCCATCTCGCCGAACCTCTGTCCGCCGAATTGCGCCTTGCCGCCCAGCGGCTGCTGGGTTATAAGCGAATACGGACCTGTCGAACGAGCGTGAATCTTGTCGTCGACCAGGTGCAGCAGCTTCAGCATGTAGATATAACCGACGCTGATCGGTTGGTCGAAAGCCTCGCCCGTCTTGCCGTTGTAGAGAATCGATTTGCTATCCTCCGGCAGACCCGCTTTCTTTAAAGATGTCCTTATGTCTTCCTCGGTCGCGCCGTCAAAAACCGGGCACGCCACGTGATAAGGGGCTTTCATCCCCTCGTATTGCTTACCCTTGAGCGGCCAGCCTTCGTGCGCCGCCCAGCCTAGGTGCGTCTCCATAATCTGGCCCAGGTTCATCCGGGACGGGACGCCCAGCGGGTTCAAAACAATATCGACCGGCCGTCCGTCCGGCAGGAACGGCATGTCCTCCTCGGGGACGATGACCGAAATAACGCCCTTGTTGCCGTGGCGCCCGGCCAGCTTGTCGCCCTCGCTGACTTTCCGCTTCTGCGCGACGTAGACGACGACTTTCTCGTTAACGCCGGGATTAAGCTCGCCGCCCTTGTCGCGATGAAACTCGCGTACTCCGATGACGATACCCTCGTCTCCGTGCGGCACTTTCAAAGAGGTCTCGCGGACCTCCCTGGCTTTCTCGCCGAAAATGGCCCGCAGGAGCCGCTCCTCCGCGGTCAGCTCGGTCTCGCCCTTTGGCGTGATCTTGCCGACCAGGATGTCGCTATGCCGCACCTCGGCGCCAACGCGAACGATTCCGCGCTCGTCAAGGTCCTTCAAAAGCTCCTCGCCGACGTTGGGAATGTCCCGCGTGATTTCTTCCGGGCCAAGTTTGGTGTCTTTCGCTTCTATCTCATATTCCTCTATATGAATCGAGGTCAGGATGTCATCCTTGACCAGACGTTCGCTGATGATGATGGCGTCCTCGTAGTTGTATCCTTCCCACGGCATGAACGCGACCAGCAAGTTCCGTCCCAGCGCCAGTTCGCCCTGGTCCGAACTCGGCCCATCGGCGATAACGTCGCCGGTCTTGATCTTTTGCCCTTCTGTAACGACGGCTTTCTGATTGATGCAGGTGCCCTGGTTGCTGCGCCGGTACTTAAGAAGGTTATAGTCATGGGTTTTCCGGCCGCTCTTGACCTCGACGTCATCGGCTGAAACCCTGGTGACCACGCCGTCTTCCTTAGCGACGAGCACGCTCTTCGTGTCGATAGCGACCTTTTGCTCCATGCCTGTTCCGACTAGCGGAGCCTCGCTTCTGAGGAGCGGCACCGCTTGACGCTGCATGTTGGATCCCATCAGCGCCCGGTTGGCGTCATCGTGTTCCAGGAAAGGAATCAAGCCGGCCGAGACACTGACGACCTGCAACGGCGAGATGTCCATATAATCTACCTCGTCGGGCGTCGCCGTCCGGACTTCCTCTTCCTTAACGCGGACGAAGACGTTTTCCTGGGTGATTTTGCCTTTGTTGTCTACCGGCGTGTTCGCCTGGGCGATAACGTATTTATCTTCCTCGTCGGCTGTCAGGTATTCGATCTTGCTGGTAACGATGCCCTTTTCGACCCGGCGGTACGGCGTTTCGATAAAGCCGAGCGAATTGATGCGGGCGTAGGTTGACAGTGAGCCGATAAGGCCGATATTCGGGCCTTCCGGGGTTTCGATCGGACACATCCGACCGTAGTGCGACGGATGGACGTCGCGGACCTCGAAGCCCGCGCGCTCCCTCGACAGACCGCCCGGACCCAGAGCGGATAACCGGCGCTGATGCGTCAATCCGGCCAGTGAGTTCGTCTGGTCCATGAACTGGGACAGCGGGCTGCCGCCGAAGAATTCCTTGATGGCCGCGGAAATGGGTCGCACATTGACCAGCGTCTGCGGCGTGATCGTCTCGACCTCGCTGGTTGATGCCATACGCTCGCGCACGATCCTCTCAACGCGCGACAGGCCGATCCTGAACTGATTCTGGATCAACTCGCCGACCGTCTTAATCCGACGGTTGCCGAAGTGGTCGATGTCGTCGACGTCTCCCAAACCGTTGGCCAGATCCACAAGTTTCCTGACAGCCGCCAGGATATCGTCCTTGGTCAACACGGTCGGGCCGGCTTCCACGCCTTTGCCTTCTTTATTGTGTAGTTTCTTGTTTAATTTATAGCGGCCGACGCGCGCCAGGTCATAGCGATGGCCGTCAAAAAACATCGAGTTGATCAGGTTCTCGGCCGAATCGACGCTTTGCTGTTCGCCCGGGCGCATATGCTTATAGAGTTCTATCAGCGCTTTATCGCGGTCGTCGGTCGGGTCTTTATCCAAAGTATTTTTAATAGCCGGATCGTTATTGAAAATGTCCAGGATGTCATCGTTGGTGCCGAAACCGAGCGCTTTCAGCAGCACGGTGACCAGCACTTTACGCCGGCGGTCGATACGAGCCCAGACGGCTTTCGGCGTCTCGGTCTTTTTATGCGGGTCAGTCTCAAATTCCAGCCAGGCGCCCCGGTTGGGGATAAGCCGGCAAATGTGAACGGTCTTGTCGTTCTCCAGATTGTCTTCCTTGTCGAAATAGACGCCCGGTGACCGGACAAGCTGGGAAACCACGACTCTTTCGGTACCCTTGATAACAAAGGTGCCGTTGTCGGTCATAAGCGGAAAATCGCCGATGAATACCTCTTGCTCCTTCATCTCGCCGGTTTTTTTGTTATGGAACATCATGGTTACGTAAAGCCGGGCGCCGTACTGCATGCCCCGGTCCTTACATTCGTCTACTGTATGCTCGATATCCCCAAAACGGTATTCGCCGAAATGGAGTTCTAGATTACCCGTATAATCCTGGATGGGCGAAACATCGTCTAACGCTTCGCGTAAGCCCGCTTGGATAAACCACTCATACGAATCCTTCTGCAGGGCGATGAGATCGGGCGCTTCCAGTTTGACGGGGATTTTGCCAAAGCTAATCCGTGAGCGGCTGCCGGAGTCAGCTTTCATGCGTTAACCACCTCAATGATGCGGACGACCACGTCCGCGCGATTTGAATACGATATTTGATTGCTTAAGGAGAAGAGCTTGTAGCCCGGCAAGTTAAGTCGGGTTATTTGAGCTCGACGGTCGCGCCGGCTTCCTCAAGTTGCGCCTTGAGTTTGGCGGCCTCTTCCTTGTTGACCTTCTCCTTGACGGTGTTAGGGGCGCCGTCTACGAGCTCTTTGGCTTCTTTCAGGCCGAGAGTCGTAACGCTGCGAACCACCTTGATGACCTCGATTTTCTTGTCGCCGACCGCTGACAGAACGACGTCGAACTCGCTCTTCTCCTCAGCCGGTTCAGCGCCCGCGGCGGGCGCGCCCGCGACGGCTACCGGAGCCATGGCGGCGGCGGAAACACCGAACTCATCTTCCAGTGATTTGACGAGTTCGGAAAGTTCAAGGACGCTCATGCCCTTGATTGTCTCGAGGATCTCGTCTTTCGTTGCGGCTTTCTTGTCTGCCATTACTGAAGTACCTCCTTGGGGTCTTCTTTGAAAAATGGTCTACCGTTTATTCTGCGCGACCGCGTTCAAGGCAAAAGCCAAGTCCTGGACCGGCTTATTCAGCACTGTGACCAGCCTGACAATCGGCTGGTTCAAAAGTCCGACGAACTGGGCGATCAACTGCTCGCGGCCGGGCAATTTAGCCAAGGCCACGACCTTCTCTTGGTCGATTACCTGGTGTTCGATGACCCCGCCTTTGATTTCCAGGGCGTCGTGCTTATTGGCGAAATCGTTCAATATCTTGGCTACAGCGATCGGATCGTCAAACCCGAAGGCGATCGCGGTCGGTCCGACCAACATTCCCTCCAGGTCGTCCAAGCCGGCTTGCCGCGCCGCGATTGTCGCCAGCGTGTTCTTGAAAATCTTAAAATTGATTCCGGCATCGCGCAGCCCTTTGCGGAGCTCCGTCATTTCCGCGGCGGTTAAACCCCGATAGTCCGCCAAAACCGCCGTCGTCGATTTGTTCAGGTTCTCGAGGATCTCCTCGACGATGGCGACTTTTTCCGGACGCACCATTGTTGTCTCCGTCATCGCTATCAGCTCGCTTCCGCCGCGAGATCGCGGATTTTGGACGGGTCGACCTTCAAGCCCGGACCCATCGTGCTCGACAGGGTTATGCCTTTGATGTAACGGCCTTTAGCCCCCGCCGGTTTTGCCCTAATTATCTCGTCCATCAATGTTTTGTAGTTATCGGCCAAAGCCGTTTCTTCGAACGACCTTTTGCCGATAACCAAATGGACTATGCCGAATTTGTCGGCACGGTATTCCACCTTGCCCATCTTGCTGTCCTTGACCGCCTTGCCAATGTCGAAGGTAACGGTGCCGGTTTTCGGATTCGGCATCAAGCCCCGGGGACCCAGCACCTTGCCTAGCTTCCCGACCGTTCCCATCATGTCGGGCGTAGCGATGGCGACGTCAAAATCCGCCCGGCCTTTCGTTACCTCTTCGGCCAGGTCTTCCGCCCCGACTACGTCGGCGCCGGCGTCCATCGCTTCGCGCGCTTTCTCACCCTGGGCGAAGACCGCGACGCGAACCGAACGGCCGGTGCCATTAGGCAGAATAACCGTGCCTCTGACCTGCTGGTCGGCTTTCCTTGTGTCCAGCCCCAGGCGGATGGCGATATCTACCGTCTCGTCGAACTTGGCCGTGGCGTTTTCCTTAATGATCTTGATCGCGTCCAGCGGCGTGTAAATCTTATCCGCTTCCACTTTAGCGGCGGCCGCGTTGTATGTTTTGCCTCTTTTCATAAGCCGCCCCCCTTAAGAGATCTCGACGCCCATGCTGCGGGCGGTGCCTTCGATTATCCGCATGGCCGCTTCAACGCTGCCCGCGTTCAGGTCCTTCATTTTTAGCTCGGCAATCTCCTTGACCTGATCCTTGGAAATCGCACCGACCTTGTCCATGTGCGGCTCGCCGCTACCCTTCTCCAGTCCCGCGGCTTTCTTGATAAGCTCGGCCGCCGGCGGCGTTTTCGTGATGAAGGTGAAGCTGCGGTCCTCGTAAACCGTGATGACAACCGGGATGATGTTTCCGGCCTGGTCTTTGGTGGCGTCGTTAAACGCCTTGCAGAACTCCATGATGTTGACCGCGTGTTGACCCAAGGCGGGGCCGACAGGCGGCGCGGGTGTGGCTTGACCGGCTGGTATGTGCAGCTTAATCAAGCTCAAGACTTTCTTTGCCATGTATCCTCCTCGCGCGGTGTGCTTTTAGAGCTTGGCGACCTGGTCAAACCCTAGTTCGACCAGCGTCTCCCGCCCGAATATCTCGATATAGACTTTCAGCTTGCCTTTCTCGACCTCGATCTCGTTGATTTTGCCCGAGAAATCGACAAACGGGCCTTTAATGACCCGAACGCTCTGGCCGACCTCGAACTCCGTTTTCGGCTTAGGCTTCTCGAAACCCTCGCGGCGGATAATCTTGTCGACCTCGCCCTGGCTAAGGGGCGTCGGCTTAGCGCCGGCTCCGACAAATCCGGTGACTCCCGGCGTATTCCTGACGACGAACCAGGAATCGTCGTCTAAACGCATTTCGACCAGGATATATCCCGGGAATACCCGTTTCTGGGTGATAGTCTTCTTGCGGCCTTTTATCTCCACAACATCTTCTACGGGGATGACGATCCCAAAAATCTTGTCCTCCATATCCATGGAGGTAATCCGGCTCTCCAGATTCGCCTTGACCTTGTTCTCATAGCCGGCATAGGTATGAACCACGTACCAGTTCTTTTCCGTTGTCACTGAAGCTTGCCGTGCCATCGTGATTATCAAATCCCCCTCAAGGCCTATTTCGTTAAAAGCGTCGCTGCCTGGGCGAACACCAAATCCATTACATAGATAGCACCCGTGAGCGCGAGCAGGATGACCAGGACCATCAAGGTCGATTGGATCAGTTCCGTTCGCGTCGGCCAGGTGACTTTCTTCAGCTCCGCGCGAACTTCACGCAGGAACTGTATCGGAGTCGTTCGCTTTTTAGGCGGCCCGCCTTGTTGCGGTTTCTTCTTGGTCGGCGCCGCGGATTTTTTCTGCGACTGAGACCGTTCCATTTCCCGTCTTAGTTTTCTGGAAACCGCCATCGTTATTACCTTTCCTTAAACGCAAGTAACCCTTGGCCGTAAATGTCTTCCCGGTTCTCCTTACAGTGCGGCCCCGCCTGAAGAACTGGCAGGCCTGGAGGGATTCGAACCCCCAACATCCGGTTTTGGAGACCGGCGCTCTAACCAATTGGAGCTACAGGCCTACACAGATGCAAAAAAGACAAAGCAAGACAAGCCATCGCGCGTTTCTAGTAAACGCGATGACCTGCCGTGTATGTAATTGTACCCTACCGCGTCTCTTTATGTAAAGTATGTTTTTTGCACCACGGACAATATTTCTTAAGCTCAATCCTATCCGCGTCGTTGTTTTTGTTCTTGGTCGACGTATAATTACGCCGCTTGCACTCGGTGCAAGCCATGGTCACGGTTACTCTCAATATTACTCCTTTGCCTGCTTAGAGCTTAGAGCCGATGGCGTAGAACCAGTACTCTCCGCCCTCCACCCTTAGCTCTCCGCTATTTCTTGATCTTCGTGACGCGCCCGGCGCCGACGGTGCGGCCGCCTTCGCGGATGGCGAAGCGCAGGCCTTCTTCCATGGCGATCGGGGCTATAAGCACGACTTCCATCACCGTGTTATCTCCCGGCATGACCATCTCGGTCCCGGAAGGCAAGGTCACGACGCCGGTGACGTCGGTCGTCCTGAAGTAGAACTGGGGCCGATATCCTGAGAAGAACGGGGTGTGACGCCCGCCTTCTTCCTTGGTCAGGATGTAGGCCTGGCCGGTGAACTCGGTGTGAGGGGTGATGCTCCCCGGCTTGGCCAGGACCTGTCCCCGCTCGATCTCGTCTTTCTCCACACCTCTTAGAAGCACGCCAACGTTGTCGCCGGCTTCGGCTTCGTCGAGTAACTTCCTGAACATCTCCAGCCCTGTGGCGACCGTTTTCTTGGTCTCGGGGCGGATGCCGACGATCTCGACTTCCTCGCCGACCTTGATCTTGCCCCTCTCCACTCGGCCCGTCGCGACGGTGCCGCGGCCGGTGATGGTGAAGACGTCTTCCACACTCATCAAGAACGGCTTGTCCACGTCACGGGCGGGGGTGGGGATATAGGAGTCGACCGAGTCCATCAATTCCATGACGGGCTTGCAGTCGTCACAGGTCTTGGGATCTTCGCACTTGCTCTCCAGCGCTTTCAGGGCACTCCCCCGGATGACCGGGATGTCGTCGCCCGGGAACTCGTACTCGGTGAGCAAGTCCCTGACTTCCATCTCGACCAGGTCCAGGAGTTCCGGGTCGTCGACCATGTCGGTCTTATTCATGAAGACGATGATGTAGGGGACGCCGACCTGCCTCGCCAACAGGATGTGCTCGCGGGTCTGCGGCATCGGGCCGTCGGCGGCCGATACCACCAGGATGGCCCCGTCCATCTGGGCCGCTCCGGTGATCATGTTCTTGATGTAGTCGGCGTGTCCCGGGCAGTCGATGTGAGCGTAGTGGCGCTTCTCCGTCTCGAACTCGACGTGGGCGATGGCGATGGTTATGCCGCGCTCGCGCTCCTCGGGAGCGTTGTCGATGGAGTCGAAGCTCCTCTCGGCGACGTTCATGCCCGCCTTGTGAAGGCACGTCGTGATGGCCGCCGTCAAGGTCGTCTTGCCGTGGTCGACGTGACCGATGGTGCCGATGTTCAGGTGCGGCTTGGTCCTCTCGAATTTCTGCTTAGCCATATTTCCTCCTTAGTGGCTTAGAGCATAGGGCTTAGAGCGTAGAGCAAGTACTTAGTACCGGCTCTTTGCCCTTGGCTCTCGGCTATTCGCCAAGAATGGTAGCGGTGGGAGGACTCGAACTCCGCCAAAGGCGGACCAGCCTCATTAAGTGCTGGCTGGCGCCCATTCCGCTTTCTCCTTACTAAACTTGGTAGCGGTGGGAGGACTCGAACCTCCGACTCCGCGGGTATGAACCGCGTGCTCTTGCCAACTGAGCTACACCGCCACATAGTCGTTAGCTATTGGAAGTTAGTCGTTAGACCCATCTAACTGTTCTTCTAACCTCTAACAACTAATTACTAACTACTGCTAATTAGCGCAGCTGATTCGCTGGAGCTGGAGGGGGGATTTGAACCGCCCGGCCGTCGCGTAGTCACCCAACTGCCTCCACTCCTCAGAGGGGCAACCAAGGTTTCCCCTCTGAAATCTCCCCTTCCTAAACATAGTCTTAAGGGGAAGCCTCTCCCCCTTAAGAATCCCTCTCAGGCCGGGGCTTCAAGCCTGGAGCTGGAGGGGGGATTTGAACCCCCGGCCTGCTGCTTACCATGCAGCTGCTCTACCCCTGAGCTACCCCAGCCATTTTTTCGTGACACCCTCCTTTGCTTAAGACGCAGTCGCCTTGATAAGCGGCTCCTGCCGTCTGCTTCGGAGGGCACCATCCTTCGCCCCTATATCAAGCTGGCCTGCCATCCGTAGCGACAGAAAGGACGAAGGCCGCAAGGCCTGAGTCCATCCGCGAAGGATGGTGGGGGGAGGAGGATTTGAACCTCCGAAGGCGTTCGCCGGCAGATTTACAGTCTGCTCCCTTTGGCCACTCGGGCATCCCCCCGCGCTTTGACGCACGAACACTTAATAATATCAGATGAGAAAAAGGCGGACAAGGTTTTTGGGTGTACGATTTGATCCACCATGCACGAGATTAGCTGGCTGTACCTGTTTCTGACCTACAAGGCACGATTTTAGCTGGAGCGACAGCTACGTCTGAGTTCCTGCGATTCGACTTAATCGGTCGAACCCCAGGATGACTGTTCGCAGGACGCTCGCCCAGGATGACGCTTTAAAAGGTTTACTAGAAACAGGCCGGTGATAGCGCCTACGGCGGCGCCCATCATAACACCTGAAATAATCCCCGCGGCGACGAACACCCAGACGGCGCTGGTGTCCGGCACCAGCTGGATGCCAAAGACAGGAATCATTACCCCGGCCGGCCAGGCGATCGCGTTGGCGATTATCCAGATCCAGGCTTTCTTGACATGTTTACGGAGTTCCAGCCATTGCGCCCCGCCGATGGAGACCAGAAAGAACGGGACACCGATGATTCCGATGACGATCCAAACCCAAACAGGCAATTCGACGGAATTGTTTATAGTGCTGGGCGACATTCCGATAATCCAGGCCAGCGCGGCCGCGAGTGCCGTATATATTATGAATCTTGCGCGGTTCAGGTCCGGCAAGCGCTTCTTAAGAATTGCCGCTTGCCAAGCGGCCAGAATCGACCCTTCCCCCAAACCGCCGACGGCGGCTAACAACAAGGTCGCGGCTATCCCCAAGGGCGAAGTAGCCTCTCCGATAATCAACGCGCCGATTACGCCGGCCGCTACCGGCGCTAAGAACCCGAAAAGCTCGCCTAGCGCCGTGTACAGCACCCATTTGCCATAGAACCTTTTATCAAAAGCCATAGGAAGATAATAGCATTAGATTTCAGGTATCATCTCACGGATCGTTAACCGGAGCCGTGGTTTACCGGCGTAATACTGCCAGACCATGCTCGCTTTTTTCTTGCCGTCGGTTTTTAGATATTGTTTGGCATTGGAGCCTTCCGCGTATGCCTGCCAGCCGCGCGCCGGCATTTCTATTTCATAATAATCTTTGACCTCTTCTATCGACCCCAACGTAAAAACGATTACAAAGACCTGTATCTCGTCGACTTCCTTACCGCTGTCAATGTTGCCGCTCTTGTATAAAGGGATATCTTCCGGCAGTTTAAGGTCGGCTGGCCGTTCGGCGGCGGCCGCTTCCGTTTCGACTGCCCGTGAGTTCTGGGTGGCGCCCACAATCTTAACAAAAAGCCAGCCACCCCCGAAAAATACCAGGCAGGCGACAAGTATTGAGATCAGCGTGACACGAAGATAATTGTTGCCGGGATACAGTGTCGCATCCATAGTGCACAGCTCCCAATCGAAGACCACCCAATAAGTTTTATCGGATTGTAACAGATGTTACTTTAGTGACTCCTTATATTTATTCTAACCTCCAGGCCGTCGCGCCTGCCACAGAAAAAAGCTAGAACATTACTTTTACACGTAATAGGGCACTCTCTCTCCTCGAACCACCCGGCCGTCGCGCCTCCGCCTAACGAATACGTTAGGCAAGCTGCCGATAAGGAAAAATCGAGCATACGGACTAGACACTAACGAGCGGAGAGCATTGTTTGCTCGCTGTGGCGACTTGAAACACGGGGTCAGGCCCTGTCGCATTAGAAGAAAGGGCCTGACCCCAAAGCACTAACGATGGTAGGCCGCCTGCCGGCAGGCAGGCGGCATGCGAGTCTATTATGAGTGGAGCCGGTGGAGGGATTCGAACCGCCGGCCGTCGCGCCTCCGCCGAACCGTCGGCGTCAAACGCCAGGCAGAAAGCGCTGGAACGACCTGTTACACGTAACAAGGCCCCTCGCCCTGAATAATACGATCGAGCATGCAGACAGAACACTAACGAGCGGAGAGCATTGTTTGTTCGCCGTGGCGACTTAAGTTCTTGGGAGCGAGGCGGGCAAACGATGGTAGGCCGCAAGCGGCATGCGAGTCTATTGCGAGTGGAGCCGGTGGAGGGATTCGAACCCCCGGCCTGAGGTTTACAAAACCCCTGCTCTACCTCTGAGCTACACCGGCTTGTAGATGATTATAACAGGCGGCTTCTCGACTCGTCCTTAAGATAAACATAAGGACTAGCTCAAAGTACGATTCTTCTATTGTCCGAGTTTTTGTCTCGCTCTCCGGAGAGCGTTGTCGACCGCTTTGGCCGAGATGCCTAGCGAGACGGAAATCTCCTGATAAGACTTCCCGTTCAGGCGGAGTCCCAGGACGGCCGCTTCCCTTTCTGTCAGTATTCTTCGAACCCGCTTGAATTCTTCCTTATCGATCAGTGACTTAAGGGGGTTGACAGCTTTGTAGTCCCGCATCATGTCTTTGTCCTCCGCCGCCGTGGTTGCGTCAAGCGGTAACGACAAGTTCAACGGGGTGTGCTTTTTTCGCGTCGCAGACCGGATAGCGGTCGTGATCTGGCGCTCCACACACATATCGGCAAAAGCCCCGAAGGGGGCGCCCGATGCCGGACTGTAGTCGCGAATGGCCTTGAACAGGCCGATCATGCCTTCTTGAAGGATGTCTTCTCGCTCCAGTCCCGGCGGCACTACAATCCGGGACTTTGTTTTGACCATTGATTTATAGCGCCGCAAGAGCTCGTCGAAACCTCTTTTGTCCCCCTGCTGGGCGGCCTTGACCTGCAGTTCGTCTTTGTCGGCCAATCAATTACCTTTCCCGACGCGGTATTTGGTGCCGGTTGCGGTATCCTCAATAGTCACGCCAAGAGCCGCCAGTTCGTCGCGGATGCGGTCAGCCTCCGCCCAATCCTTGGCCTCTCTGGCTTGGTTTCGCATTTTAATCATCGATTCGATTTCCTCGGTCGAGACGACGATCCCAGTCCCCGCATCTGTTTGCTCTGTCCGAAATCCTCGGAAAGTAAGTCCCAGCGCGGCGCCTAAGTCGATAATCGTCTTTTTGACGGCGTCCAGCGCATCCATTTCGTCAAGAGATAATTGCGTCCTGTCTTTCAGGTACGAGTTCACGTCGCGCGCTAAAATAAACAGCGTCCCCAGAGCGTCCGGCGCATTGAAGTCGTCATCCATGGCCGCGACGAATTCCTCTTCGGTTCGGCGCGCCGCCTCATACAGTAAGGCTTCCTGGCCTGATCCCATCATGACCTTTACCGGTTCTCTGTAGTCGTCTATCGCCCGGTCTAAATTGCCGATCACGTTGTTCAGCCGGCTATAAGCGGCTTCGGCTTCTTTTAGCTTGCCGGCGTTAAAATCGATGGGGCCCCGATAATGCGTGCCAAGAAACAACATCTTGACAGCTTGAGGATCGACATCGTCCAAAACGTCACGCACTCGGATGATGTTCCCGACTGATTTAGCCATCTTTTCTCCGCTCATGGTAACGAAACCGTTATGCAGCCAGTAGCGGACAAACGGCTCGCGTCCCGTCGCGCCCTCGGCTTGCGCAATCTCGTTTTCGTGATGCGGAAAGATCAGGTCCAGGCCGCCTCCGTGGATGTCGAAGGAAAAACCCAAATACCTCTGCGACATCGCCGAACACTCGATGTGCCAGCCGGGCCGGCCATGCCCCCAAGGACTTCCCCAGCTGGGTTCGCCCGGTTTGGCCGTTTTCCAAAGGGCGAAATCCATCGGGTTTCGCTTGCGCTCGTCCACGTCCACCCTGGCGCCGGCCTGCATATCGTCAAGCGACCGGTGTGAGAGTTTACCATATCCGGGGAATTTATCGACTTCGTAATAGACGTCCCCGTCGACCTCGTATGCAATCCCCTTATCGATCAGGCTGCCGATCATCTCGATCATTTCCTCGATATGCTCGGTCGCCTTAGGTGTTACGTCGGGCGGCTCGACGTCGAGCCTGGTCATATCCTCCTCGAACGCTTTGATATATTTTTCGGCCAGATCAGCCGGGTCGACGCCCTCGCTGTTTGCGGCGTTGATAATCTTGTCATCGACATCCGTAAAATTCTGCGCGTAGAGAACCTTATATCCGCGGTGCTTAAGATACCGCCGCATCATGTCAAAAGTCAGGTAACAGCGCGCGTTGCCAACGTGAATATAGTTATAAACCGTCGGCCCGCATACATACATGGCTACTTTGCCGGGATCTCTGGGAACGAATTCCTCCTTTTTCCCCGACAGCGTATTATGAACCCTGATGCCCACGGGCCTGGCTCCCCTCGTACTTGCCTATTTCGTCGTCCAACCCGTCTAAGCGCCTTTCGATGTGCCTGAACATCTCGGCGACCGGATCCGGCAGCCTCTCGTGATGGAGATCCGTTGTCGGGATCTCGCGTCCCCGGTGCACGACGAACCTTCCCGGCACCCCGACGACCGTCGAGTTAGGAGGCACGGATTTTATTACCACCGCTCCGGCGCCGACATTCGAATCATGTCCGATTGTTATGTTCCCCAGAACCTTCGCCCCGGCCGCGACTACGACCCGGTCCTCCAAGGTCGGATGCCGCTTACCCTTCTCTTTGCCCGTGCCGCCCAAGGTTACACCCTGGTACAGGGTTACATCGTCGCCGACAATCGAAGTAGCCCCGACGACGACGCCCAGGCCGTGATCGATAAAAAACCGGCGGCCTATTACCGCGGCTGGATGGATCTCGATTCCGGTAACAAACCTGTTGAACTGGCTTGCCAGCCTGGCAATCAATTTTAACCGGGCGCGCCAAAGAAAGTGGGCGATCCGATGCGACCAAACAGCATGCAAGCCGGGGTAGGTGAGAAATATCTCCAGTCCGTTGCGAGCAGCTGGATCTCTTTGCTTAGCTAATCTTATATCACTGAAAAGGCTCAACGGTGCTTCTCAACTCGCTCGCTTGGGCTCGCTCACACGAAGAATATTCTCTATCTTCGGTCAGATTTGGCATTCTTGATCTCTTATATTTTATTTCTTATCTTTTATTTTAATAAGGGCGACGGCCTGGGCGGCCGCGCCTTGGCCTTCGCCGACAAAGCCGAGGCCTTCAGTTGTTGTCGCTTTGACTCCGACCGCTCGCGGATCGATGCCCAAAGCTGCGCCTATATTCTGGCCCATCTCCCGCCTATAGTCGCCGACCTTAGGTTCCTCCATAATCAGAACGCTATCGACGTTTACTACCTCATACCCACGTTCATCGATTATCTCTCTGACTTTTTTTAATAGCTCGATACTGGACACGCCTTTCCAACGCGGATCGTTCGGCGCGAAATAATGGCCGATATCGCCGGCGGCTGCGGCGCCCAGAACCGCGTCGGCCATAGCGTGACATAAAACGTCAGCGTCCGACCAGCCGGCCAGACCGTATTTGAATGGAATGTTAACGCCGCCTAAAACAAGGTCTCGGTTCTGCACAAAACGGTGCGCGTCGTATCCGGTACCAATCCTGTACATTATTTCCCCTTCTTTCGTTTGGCTATAATGGCTTCGGCAATTAACATATCTATGGGCGTCGTTATCTTGATGTTCTCTTCGGAGCCCAGGATGACACGTACTGGTTTGCCGGTCTTCTCGACCAGCATGGTGTCGTCCGTCCCCCATAGCTTGTCTGTCTTCGCGACTCGATGGGCGTGCATAAGGACGTCCGCCTTGAACACCTGGGGTGTTTGAATCGTCCACAGTCTCGGCCGGTCCAACGTGTATTCGACAAGCTCGTCTGTGGTTATTCTCTTTATCGTATTCTTGACCGGTAAGCCGACCGTCAACGCCGGCCAGTGCTTGGCCTCTTTGATCGCTTTATCGATCAATTCCGGTGTAACAAGCGGCCGCGCGGCATCATGCACGATGACGGTTTTCGTCTCCGGCGGCAGGGCCATAAGCGCGTTGGCCACGGAATCCTGCCTCCGCCGGCCCCCGATCACATAGCCGATGATCTTCTTGAATCCGAATTTCTTAACGATTCTGTTCTTGCAGAATTCTATGTCCTTGGCTTTGCCGACCACGATAACGCTGTCTACCAGCTTTGCTTCCTCGAAGGCGGCCAGGGTGTGGGCTAACACAGGCTTCCCTGCCAGAATCAGGAACTGTTTGCTTGTCGGCGAGGCCATACGCTTGCCGCGTCCGGCTGCCGGAATAATCGTTACGTTCACTTTTTCGGCCTCACAAAAACCATCCGCCCCGCCGGTGTCTGCAGCGCGCTCGTTACCAGACCGGTGATGTCCTTGCCTATCAACTTCCGGCCGTCTTCTACGACAACCATGGTGCCGTCGTCTAAATATGCGACTCCCTGGTTGGCTTCTTTCCCTTCCTTGACGACGCGGACGGCCATTTCCTCGCCCGGCAGCACGATCGCTTTCAGCGCGTTGGCCAGCTCGTTAACGTTAAGCACCTTAACGCCCTGCAAGCGAGCGACCTTGTTTAAGTTGTAGTCGACCGTGATAACGGTGCCGTCGAGATCCTTGGCCAGCTTTACCAGTTTGCTGTCGACGCCGGTAATATCCTTGTAGTCCTTCTCCAGGATATTGATTTTCGAGTCGCCTTCTTTTTTGAGGTTGTTGAGTATATCAAGGCCGCGGCGGCCTCTTTGGCGGCGTAATGAATCTGTCGAGTCCGAAATGAGTTGCAGCTCGTCCAGAACAAAGCGGGGCACGATCAGCGTGCCTTCAACAAAACCCGCTGAAGCGATATCGATGATGCGGCCGTCGATAATGGCGCTTGTGTCGACTAATTTGGGGCTTCTGGCCGGCTCCCCCGGCTCGCTCTTAGGTCCGACTTTACCCATTCTGAACATCACTGCCAGGTCATCGCGTTTAACGAACCCGACCAGTAATCCAATGCCGCCCAAAATGATAAAGCCGAAGACGACAAACCACGTCCCGTAAGGAAGATAGACTAGACCGAATGAGAGGAAGAACGCCGCCAACAGACCGATTATAAGACCTGCGACGGAAAATAGGATATCTGTGCCCGAGTATTGCTGCAGCCGGTTCTCGATTGACTGCATTAGCTCCTCGAACGCGCGTCCGAAAATGCCGCCGAGCACGTACCCCGCGCCGCCGAATATGGTCATGACGGCCAAAATGGTCGCAGCTTGCAGAGTTATCGAGCTCGTTAAGGAAAGCGCTTTCAATAAATTCTGACCGCTCTCCCATCCGGCAGTGGCGCCTAAAACAATAAAGACAAAGCGAAAAAATATAACCATCGACGCTCCTTGTCCGGTGTTTCTATAAAAGGATATAAACGTTTTTGTTTCTCTATCTCACCTCCGCATACGTTAACAGATTACGGATAATCGCGGAATAAAACAAGACCGGCTTGATGTGGTTTGGAATGAATACGCCAGCCTCGCGACTGAGTTATAGGTTATAGGGCCGCTTCGATGGCCCTGATAGCTTCGCTCTCCTCTACGTTACGAGCGAATACGAGTTCACTGATGAGAGTTCTGCGGGCTTGCTTTAGCAGGTCCTTTTCCTTAGCGGACAGGGCTTTGTTCCGTTCGATCGAGCTTAAGTCCCTGACAACCTCGGCCACCTCGAGAATATTACCGCTGCCAAGCTTGCGCCAGTTTTCTTTAAACCGCTGGTTCCAGTTGGCGGGAAGATCGGAACATTCCAGTCCCAGGACGGCCATGACTCCGTCGATTTCATGGGGTTCGATGACGGATCTCAAACCTAGCTCCGGGGCGCTGTCCACAGGCAGCATGATGGTGATGTGACCATAGAAGGGTTTAATAATATAGTACTGTCGTTTCTCGCCCAGAACCCATTTGTCCTGGATGCCCTCGATGACGGCAGCACCATGGGGAGGACAGACCACTCGTTCGCCAATCTTGTACAATAAAATCGCCCCCTTGAGTGCTTATTCTAGCACAAAGAGCAGGTCTATGTCATGTTTGTTTCAGACATCCGCCGTAGACCGTCCTGGAGAACACGGGCGCGCGTCACGCCAACGCCTTCGACAGCTTCCAGTTGACGACGCCCGGCTCGGATAATATTGTTCAGATTACCGAACTTTTCCACCAGGCGGTTAATCACGGATGTCGACAAACGCGGAATCCGGCTGAGCATCCGGTAGCCTTTCGGCGTTACATACTGTGACATGGCCTCTTTGCTGCCGGCGTACCCCAAAATCCTCGCAATCGTCGAATAATCCAAAAGTTCTTCGTCGTCCAAATCCCCCAGTCGCTTCTGGGTGTCGGTAACAGAACAACCCTTCTTTAACCGACAGTAGTCTTTCAGCAGATTATCGAAATCGACTTTGATCCCGGACACCAGCTCGTCAAGCTGGAGCTCGATTAAGCGTCCATCCACACCGAGCTCGATCACATAACCGGATATCTCCTCAGAGATTCGTTCGACCATCTCTAAGCGTTGGACGGCGACCAACACGTCTTCCAGCGCCGCCAGCCCCTCGAACTCGAGGTTGGTCAGCTGGTTAAGAACTTGGTTTAATCGAAGCCGGTATTTCTCCAACGCCTGTAGGGCTTGTGTCCCGCGCGACATTAGAATCCTGATGTCTTCCAGGGTGTATTTAATATCGTCCAGAAAAAGGAAGATCTGGCCCATTTCCTCGGATACGCAAAGAACCGGCGCGCCGGTTTGCCGGGCGACTCGCTCGGCGGTCCGCGACCGGGTTCCGGTTTCCTTTGAGATTATGGACATGTCAGGAGCGAGATGTACGTTGGCTCTGAGAATACGGCTGTAGTCCGACGAAATAATGATCGCCCCGTCCATCTTGGCAAGCTCATATAGTTTGCTCGACAGAAAATCGGCGTTTATCTCGAACCCGCCCTGCAACAAAGCCATGACGTCCGGCCGGTTGCTTAAGACGATGAGGGCGCCGTGCTTGGAAGCGATTATCCGATCGCAACTTTGCCTGAGCGGAGTGCCGGGAGCGACGCGTCTTAAAATCGCCGCCAAACGCTCGTTCCTGTATATGTCCAATTCTCCTCCTAGTTTGCCGAGAGCCGGTTCAACGCGTCCCTGACGTTGGTTACCTCTATTATATCTATTCCTTTGATTCCGGTCTTGGCCGCGCCCGGCGGCACTATGGCTGTCTTAAAACCCAGCCTGGCCGCTTCCTTAATCCGGCGTTCGGCGTGCGAGACGAATCTGACCTCTCCGCTTAAGCCGATTTCCCCGAAAACAACCGTCTCCGCCGTCAGCGGCTTGCCTTTAAAGGCAGAGGCGATGGCTAGGGCGATTCCAAGGTCAGCTGCCGGTTCCACAATTTTCAAACCGCCCGCCGCGCTTACGTAGACGTCCTGAGTCCCGAGTTTTAATCCAGCCCGGCGTTCTAAAACCGCCGTCAGCAGCGCCAATCTTTGGTAATCAAGTCCCGCCGCGACGCGACGCGGGTAGGCTAATGAAGTCGGCGCCGCCAAAGCCTGCAGTTCGACTAGGAAGGAACGCGTCCCTTCAATAGAGGCGACGACTACGCTGCCGGGCGTTCCCCGGCGCCTGTCGGCGATGAATATCTCGGACGGATTGGCGACTTCTCTCAATCCCGAGTCGCCCATGTCAAAAACGCCTATCTCGTCTGTCGAACCGAACCTGTTCTTGACGGCGCGAACAATTCGGTGGCTTTGGTGCCGCTCGCCCTCGAAATAGAGAACCGTGTCCACCATGTGTTCGAGGACGCGGGGACCCGCGATCGCACCTTCCTTGGTGACGTGTCCGACAATAAAAACCGCGGTGCCGCCCGACTTGGCCGCCGTGAGTAAGCGGTGAGTGCATTCCTTGACCTGGTTTAGGCTTCCCGCGCCGCCTGAGGTTTCCGGATCGCTCATGGTCTGAATGGAATCAACGACCAGGACAGACGGGGTGAGCGTCTCCGCGGACTGGATTATTCGCTCGATGTTCGTTTCGGCCGCGACATAAAGCCCGTCGGCCGCCTGGCCTAAACGGTCGGCCCTCATTCTTACCTGTTTCTCGGATTCCTCGCCCGAGGCAATAAGCACGGTTTCGCCAGCGTCCGCCACACGCAGGGCAAGTTGAAGCAGAAGCGTTGATTTACCGATGCCGGGCTCGCCCCCAAGCAGCACCAGCGAACCCGGGACGATGCCGCCGCCCAAAACCCTGTCCAACTCCTCGTACCCGCTGGTAAAGCGCGGGGTTTCGGCGGCGCTGACAACATTTAGAGGTTGGGGCAAGCCGGAAGAAATACCTGAACGGGCTGCTTTTGCTTTGGATTTACCGCTTTTAACCGGCGTAGCGGCCTCGGCGATAAAAGAGTTCCATTCGCCGCATTCCGGGCATCGGCCGAGCCATTGGAGAGAAACATATCCGCAATCGCCGCAGCGATAAGCGGTCCCGGCCGTCTTCATTACCTAATCTTTCTTCTTGCTGCCGACCAGTTTCTCCGGCTTGGCGTCTTTGCCTTTGACGAAGACTATTTTTCCGTCAGCGGCGTCGATGGTTATCGTCTCGCCGGCCTTCGGTTTACTTTTTAGAATAGTCTCGCTCAACGGATCCTCAACCAGCCGCTGGAGCGCCCGTCTAAGCGGTCTCGCGCCCAAGGTAGGGTCATATCCTTCTTTGGCTAAGACGTCCTTGGAGGCGTCGGACAGTTTAATCTTAAGGCCGATCGCGCCCAAGCGCGCTTGCAGACCGGCGACCATAATGTCGACGATCACCTTGATGTCGGCCGGTTTAAGCTCATGGAAGATGATAACGTCGTCGACACGGTTTAGGAACTCGGGTCGGAAAGTCCGTTTAAGTTCAGCTATGACGCTGTCTTTCATTTCATCGTAAGAGATTTCGCCGTGGCCGGCCACCTTAAAGCCCATGCCTCGCGCTTTCTTGATATCGCGTGTGCCTAGGTTTGATGTAAGAATTATAACCGCGTTGCGAAAATCGACGGCATGGCCCTGGTTATCGGTCAACCGCCCGTCCTCAAGTATCTGTAACAGGATGTTAAAAACGTCCGGATGCGCTTTCTCGATCTCGTCCAAGAGAACGACCGAATACGGACGGCGACGGACCGCTTCCGACAGCTGACCGCCTTCCTCGTACCCGACGTAGCCCGGCGGCGAGCCGACCAACCGCGAAACCGAATGCTTCTCCATGTATTCGCTCATGTCGAGCTGAATCAAAGCGTCCTCATCGCCGAACAGAAACTCAGCCAAAGTCCTGGCGAGCTCCGTTTTGCCGACACCCGACGGGCCAAGGAATATAAAGGAACCGGTCGGCCGCCGCGGATCCTTCAAGCCGGCCCGGCCGCGCCTGATGGCCCGGGAGATGGCTTTGACCGCCTCGTCCTGTCCGACGATCCTCATATGGAGCGCGTCTTCCATGCGCATCAGTTTTTCCGATTCTTCCTCGGTCAGCTCGTGAACAGGGATGCCTGTCCATTGGCTAACGACTTCGGCGATATCTTTTTCCGTGACCTTAACGCGACGGCCTGAGGCGGGTTTCTTCCATTCCTTCTCCATCTGCATCTTCTCGAAAAGGAGCTTTCTCTCTCGATCGCGGAGATTGGCCGCTTTCTCGTATTCCTGGGCTTCGATGGCCGACTCTTTTTCCTGCCGCAGCCGCTTCAACCGCTCTTCCATCTCCCGGAAATCAGGCGGCGCCGTCATGCTCCGGATCTTGATCCGGCTGGCCGCCTCGTCGATAAGATCAATGGCCTTATCCGGCAGAAATCTCTCGGAGATATAGCGTTCGGCCAGGTGGCCGGCGGCGAACAGCGCGTCGTCGGTAATGGTTACCCCATGATGCGCCTCGTAACGGTCGCGCAAGCCGCCCAAAATCTCAATCGTTTCGTCCACGCTCGGTTCGCCGACTAGGACGGGTTGAAAGCGGCGTTCCAGGGCGGCGTCTTTTTCCAAATATTTACGGTATTCGTCGAGAGTGGTCGCGCCGATCGTCTGGAGTTCGCCCCTGGCGAGCGCCGGTTTTAGGATACTGGCGGCGTCGATGGCGCCTTCCGCGGCGCCTGCTCCGACCAGGTTGTGGACTTCGTCGATAAAGATGATAACGTCGCCCCGCGCCCGGATCTCTTTTAAGAGCTTCTTCAATCGTTCCTCGAAGTCGCCCCGATAGCGCGAACCGGCGACCAGCGCGCCTAAATCCAGCGTATACAGCCGTTTGCCCTTAAGACTCTCCGGGACGCGGCCTTGGACAATCGCTTGGGCGAAACCTTCGACGACGGCTGTCTTGCCGACGCCCGGTTCGCCGATCAGAACCGGATTATTCTTGGTCCGGCGGGACAGGATCTGCATGACGCGGTCGATCTCCGTCTTCCGGCCGATGACCGGATCGAGCTTGCTGTCCTGGGCCATCTGCGTCAAGTCGCGGCCGAACTGATCCAACAGAGCGTTCTTCGCGCCGGCTTCTTTCGGCGTAGCCGTAGGGGCTGCGCCGCTGGCCGTATAGGCCCCGGACAGGAGTTGGATGACCTCGTTGCGTACGCGTTCCAGGTCGGCGCCCAGGTTTATTAAAACTCGGGCGGCGACACCCTCCCCCTCTCGAATCAAGCCAAGCAGGATGTGTTCGGTCCCGATATAGTTGTGACCTAGCTGCAAGGCTTCGCGCAGGGATAATTCAAGGACCTTCTTGGCCCTAGGAGTAAACGGGATATGGCCGATCGAGGTGGCTTCGCCCCGGCCGATGATCTTCTCTACCTGAAGCCGTACATCTTCCAGGCTGATATCCAGGTTTTCCAGAGCTTTGGCGGCGACGCCTTCGCCCTCGAGAATCAAGCCGAGCAGCAGGTGCTCGGTTCCGATGTAATTCTGGTTAAGCATCCGGGCTTCTTCGCGCGCCAGGACAACCACGCGTCGGGCCCGTTCGGTGAAGCGTTCAAACATTCAGAATTCGCCTCCTTGGGCTATAAGCCCAATATAGCATAGCGGAAGCGCCGGGTGATTTACCGCCCTGTATAGGGCAGCTGCGGTTGGTCAAATAAGCCGAGGCCGGTCCGGGGCTAAAAGCATTATGAGGATAGAACCGACCAAAACTGATGGTGTTGGCGATTTCATACTATCCCTTCTCCGCATCCTCGTCCTTGCCGCCGTGTTTGCGGGCGGTCTTAACCGCGATAAAACACACGACGACAGCGGCTAACGCTATAGCGGCGATGATCGCGAAGTCCTCCAAAACCTTAACCGTACCGCCGGCTCCCTCTACCGCTCCCGAAGCGGCGGCCGGAACAGCCGTCAACAGGACAAACAAAAACGTAGATGTGACAAGAGCCAAAGCCCTTCTCATAAAGCCCTCCTTGATGAAAACACGAATGATTTATCTTGTGAAAGATTATCCAAAAACACGCTGATAGTCAATGTGCCTAGTCTTCCGCGTGTTTGGGTTTGAGCTGCGGGAAAAGTATTACGTCGCGGATGGACGCGCTGTCGGTGATTAACATAACCAGACGATCTACACCTATGCCTAAGCCGCCGGCCGGCGGCATGCCGTATTCCAACGCCGCTATGAAGTCCTCATCCAGTTCATGGGCTTCCTCGTCGCCTGCTTCCTTATTCTTTAACTGGGCTTCAAAACGCTTGCGCTGGTCGCCGGGATCGGTTAACTCGGAGAACGCGTTGGCGACTTCCCGCCCGGCAATAATAAGCTCAAAACGCTCCGTCAGCTCAGGATTGTCCGGGTGCTGCCGGGCCAGTGGCGATGTTTCCCGCGGGTAATCGATGACGAAGGTCGGCTGTTCGATCAGGTGCTCGACCGCTTTCTCGTAAATCTCCGTGATAACACCGCCTTTGCCCAGGTGCGGCTTAAGCTCCACTTTCATTTCACCCGCGACCTTAATCAAATTGTCCAGGCTCGTGTCGAAAGAAACCTCTCGGCCGGTAAATTCTTTTATGGCGTCGATCATCGTCAGTCTACGCCAAGGCCGCGTGAAGTTAAGCTCGATTTCCTGATAGACCAGGGTGGTCGAGTCCTTGATCTCCTTGATAACCCCCGTAATCAAGGACTCGGTCAAATCCATCATGTCGCGATAATCGGCGTAAGCCTGGTAAACCTCGATCATAAGAAATTCAGGATTGTGTTTAATGGAAATGCCCTCGTTGCGGAAACTCTTGTTTATTTCATAGACGCGCTCCAATCCCCCTATGATAAGCCTCTTTAAATAGAGTTCCGGCGCGATGCGCAAATACAGATCGCAGTCCAGCGCGTGATGATGTGTAATAAACGGCTTGGCCGCCGCGCCGCCCGGAATCGGGTGCAACATAGGCGTTTCCACTTCCATGAATCCCAGCTCGTCCAGAAGCCTTCGTAAGATGGCAATGATCTGCGTTTTGCGCACAAATGTCTCTTTGACTTCGGGATTCATAATGAGGTCAAGATATCTCTGGCGGTAGCGGGTTTCGATATCGCGCAAGCCGTGCCATTTCTCAGGCAGAGGCCGCATCGACTTGGTCAGCAACGAAAAGTCGGCGATCTCAACGGATAACTGGCCGCGTTTGGTTTTGAAGACCTCGCCGGACACCCCGATGATGTCGCCGATGTCGTAGGTCAGAAAACGCTCATAATCGGCTTCGCCCAAGACGTCCTCGGCCAGGTACAGCTGGATGCGGCCGGTCCTGTCAACAAGTTCCGCGAAGCTAGCCTTGCCGTGCCGCCTAAGGGCCATAAGCCGGCCGGCAATGCTGACCTTGTCACCTGTATGCTGGCCGGCCTCGATGGAACCGTGTTTGGTTTCAATCTCGGCGACCAAGGCGGTGCGTTCGTACGCGGATTTATAGGGATCGTCGCCCGAGTCGCGGGCGTGCTCGAGTTTTTGGAGCCGGTGAACGATTAGATCGTTCAGCTCTTCGGTCATTTCTTAATATCCTCTACCTTATACCTTAGAGACCCGTGAGGAAGTTCGATTTCCACGATATCGCCGACCTTCTTACCCAGAATAGCCTGGCCGACCGGTGACTCATGAGATATCTGCATAAGATCGGGGTCCGCCTCGAACGAGCCGACGATCCGGAAATTATGGACCTTCCTGGTTTCCATATCCCTCAACGTCGCCACCAAGCCCAGCCTGACTTTGTCTTTCTTTCCCTTGGGTTCGCTGACTATTTCCGCGTTAGCAAGAATGTGCTGGACTTCCGAGATCCTGCCTTCGATAAAGGCTTGCTCGTTCTTCGCGTCCTCGTATTCGGAGTTCTCGGAGATATCGCCGAAATCCTTGGCTTCCTTGAGTCGCTTGGCGACTTCCTTGCGTCTCACGTTCGTTAAGTCGGCCAGCTCTTCTTCGAGCATCTCCTTGCCGTGTTTAGTTAGAATGATTTCCTTGGGCACTCGCTGTTATCCTCCGTTATCAACAATAAAGCACTGCCCGCCGTGATACGCGCGGCAGCGCCCCTATAAAAAGTGAGACTAATTATAACCGATTTAGGTCGGTAATGTAACAGAGTTTTTTCTCAAGGCTTTGGCCGCGTTACGGCGTATGTTCCGAACCTGGTCATCGGTTAGCGCTTTCTCAAAACTGCGAAAGCCGGCTAGTTCAAAACCGTGCTTGGCGGCCATAGCCTGCATCTCGCGAACCTGTTCGACCGAGATCTCCCGGCCGATGGTGTAGTCTTCGTACCGTCCCTCCAGGGCAAGTATCATCGTTTCAGCCATGCACGCCAAGGCCAGTCCTTTCGGCAAACCTATGTCAAAATGAAAATCCACGTGACCGGGAACCTTGACGACGCCCCCGTCGATTACCAGGACATCGTTTCTCGTTTCCGCTACGACCTCGGCGATATCCCGCGGTCTGGCGACATCACAAACGACCGCGCCCGGCTTGATGTCGGCCGGGTTGATGATCGCGTCTACCGCGCTGGATACGGAGACAATAATGTCGGCTCGCCGGACGGCGTCTGAGATATTGATGGTTGCCACGACATTGCCCGGCAACTCGTCGCGCAACGCTTCCAGCCTGGCCATGTCCCGGCCTACAACATAGGTCAAGCCGGCTTCGCGACTTAAGATATTGGTGGCTATCTTGCCGATACTACCGGTCGCGCCGATAACGGCTACGGTCGCCTGCGGCATCTCGATGCCCATCAAAGCCGAGGCTTTCTGCGCGCCCTCGATGGCCGTCGCCACCGTGTAAGTGTTTCCGGTCGTCACGGCAATCTCCGACGCGTCGGCGATCTCTTTCCCGGCGCCTCCGACCAGCGCGGTAAAAGCGCCCAGGCCGACGATGCCGGCGCCTAGTTTGGCCGCCACTTCGGCGCCCTTAATAATCTTCTTGAATACGAATTTCTCTCGCAGGTTGAGAATCTGCGACGGTAAAAGGGGAACAACGACAAACCAGCCGATGGCCTCTCGTCCCGTTTTTGATTTGATGCCGGTGATCTCGGATATTGCCCAGGGTTTCTTTCGTTTGATCATAGAGGCCGTTATCCGTTCCGGAATCCGGTTCGCTATTTTATAGCGCCTGGTCACAATGCCCATATCCAGCGGATGGATGATAAAAGCAAACTTCTCAACATCAGGAGACGCTGCCTTTCGAGCTTGTCTCGGCTTTATTCTGCCTTTTAGGCTGTTCGAGGATCTAGTCTTCAGTTTCGGCAAGTCTCTCCACCCTGGGCTTAAATCCTAGCTTCTGCAGAACCTCTAGATAGTCTTCGGGGGTTATGTCGTCGGCGTTCTTACCGAGCAGCGCGACACAGGTCGCCTCCATAACGTTTGTGCCGAACGACCGGCCTTCGAACTCCGGCGTCGTCGTTATCAGCAAAGCTACCCCACGTTTCTTGAGCTCCTCTACGTCGGCGGGCGTAACGGTGTTAGTGATGATAACCTTGCCCTCCATATCCTGCGGCATATACTTCTTGATGAACAGGTAGTCGCCGGCGATTATGTCCGCTTCGCGATAATACTTGCCGTATTTGTCGCGCGGTTTCTTGTCTTGTTCGGAGCCGGTCGGATAAAGGACCTTAAAAGGCAGCTTGGTGGCGACCGGCAGCAGAATGCGGGCCAGGATCTCGAACTGCCGCATGCTGCGGATGGCCACCGGGATTTTTAGACCGAAAATCAGGTCGCCGAAGACCATCTTGGCGCCGGCTTCGTGCAGCGCCTCGGCCATCCCGAAACGGTCGACGGCGCTGACCATCAAGACCTTCTTGTCGACGAACTGAAAATCCTCTTCGTCCTTCATATACTCGATGGTCTTGCGCTCCAGGGTGTTTTTCAGCCCCGATCCGTCAACCATGTCGCTCTTTTTAGCCAGCTTCTTAAACTTCTTAGCCTCGCGAATCTTATACCTCTTACCCCCTGGCGCGAACAGGTATAAGTCAATGCCCCCTAGGCCGAAAGCATCGACGCTGCCGTCCAGTTCCTTTATCATCTTTTTGGCTTTTTTTATGTCCCCGTCGGTCCCGACGCGTTTTATCTTGAATTTCTGCCCCAAGAGGTCCACTTCAACTTCGTGGTCCCTGCTGGATGAGCCTAGGCTTACGCTGACGACGTCTTTTTGCTTGTCTGTCATCCCGATGTCACCATCTCTCGATCCTCGGCTTAAAGCCCAGTCGTTTCAGGATTTCGTAGTAGTCTTCCGGCGTTACCTCTTCCGGATCCTTATCCAAAAGCGCCACGCAGGTCGCCTCCATGACGTTGGTGCCGAACGACCGGCCGTTGAATTCCGGCGTTGTCGTTATTAACAGCGACACGCCCCTCCGGCGCATCTCGGCAACATCCGACGCCGTGACGGTGTTCGTAATAATCACTTTCCCCGTCATGTCGTCCGGCATGTATTTCTTTATATAGAGGTAGTCGCCGGCGATTATCTCCGCTTTATTAAAGTACTTGGCGAACTTCTCCGGCGAAGTCTCGTTTTGCTCTGTCCCCGTCGGGTAGAGCACCTTGAAAGGCAGCTTGGTCGCTACGGGAAGCATAACCCTAGCCAGGATTCTGAACTGGCGCATGCTCTTGATCGCGATAGGAATCTTCAGGCCGAAAATCAAATCGCCGAAAATCATCCGGCAGCCCACGTCGCTTAAAGCCTCGGCCATCCCGAAACGGTCGACGGCACTGACCATCAAGACCTTCTTGTCGACGAAGTCGAAGCCTTCGACGTCCCTCATATAGTACACGGCGTTACGCTCAAGCGTGTTTTTTAACCCTGTTCCATCAAGCAGCGGCGTCTTCTTGACCGCTTTTCTGAAAGGCTTGGCCGATCGGATCTTGCTCTCCCGTCCGCCCGGGCCGACCAGGCAAAAACATATGCCGCCCAAGCCGAAGGCGTCGACTTTGCCATCCAGTTCACTGAGCATCTTTAAAGCCGCTTCCACATCGCCGTCCGTGCCGACGCGCCTGATTTTGAAGCTCTGTCCCAGAAGCTCTACGTCAACTTCGTGATTCCGGTTTGAGGAGCCGATACTTACGCTGATCACTTCTCTTTGGCTCACTCGCTTCACCTCTCCTTACTGTTCTAAACGCGCGCCGCGTTCGTTTATCCGCGAATTCGGCTAGCACTGTGGCAAGTTCCTTTTCCTTATCGGGGGGTATTCCGATTATTTTTTTGTCCAAAACCGCTTCCAGCAACTTATGTTCTTTGGGCGGTCCGAGGAAGATGATAAAGTCGATGCTCTTTAACAGCGCCAAAACCTGGAGGGCGTCCTCGATACGGGCGGTCCCATCGCGGTTTAAGAAGACATGCTCTATCCCTAGGCCAGCGGCCGTATTCTCGACCTTTTCGATGTCGGCCAAGCTCGAACCGATAAGCGCGATCTCCTTAGATTTCCTGACTTCGCCGATGCCTTCCAAGTGAGAGATAAAGGACCGCTCGACGCCCAGCATCTTCGCGACTTCCTCTTGCGTCGAACCGCTGGAACGCAGGTCAAATATCTTGTCGATGAGGGAACTGGCCCTCTCCATGCTGATTATCTTGTCGCCGATCTTGATCTCTTTGCGCAACAGCACAAACCTTTCCTAAGAAATGTGCACACGTTTGTGGACAAGAATAGCACAATCAGATTTAGCGGTAAAGAATGTTAGCGGTTGAGATCCCAGATGAGTTTAAGACCTTTGAGGGTTAGAAGGGGGTCGTGGACGGTTATTGTGCCGCAGGCCTTGACGACAGTTTCGGCTAAACCGCCGGTCGCGATGATCTTGATTTTGTCCAGACCGACGCCGAGTTCGACGGATATCTTTCTGACTAGGGTATCGACCTGGCCGGCGTATCCGAATATGATGCCTGACTGCATGCTCTCGGTCGTATCACGGCCGATGACATGCTGCGGTGTCTCCAGCTTGATTTCCGATAGGCGCGCCGCGCGGGAGTACAACGCGTCGAGTGAAATTTCGATTCCGGGCGCGATGGCTCCGCCCAAATACTCCCCGGCGGCGGAGATGGCGTCAAAAGTCGTCGCCGTCCCGAAGTCAACGATGATAGTCGGCCCCCCGTAGAACCGGAACGCGGCGGCGGCGTTGACAATGCGGTCGGCGCCGACTTCGGCCGGATTTGAGGTCGCGATTTTGATACCGGCCGGTGTCTCCGGTCCGACAATCATCGGCTCAAGCTGCAGCGTCTTACGGCACATGGCTTCCAAAGCCTGTGTCGCCTCAGGCACGACCGAGCTCATGACGACATCGTCGACCTTGTCCAACGAACCGCCGTTCAAGGTCATCAGTTCGGAAATCACCAACGCCCATTCGTCGCTGGTTTTTCTGGGATGCGTAGAAATCCGCCAATGCCGCTTTAGGGCGTCGCCCGAATAGGTGCCGGCGACGGATTGTGTATTACCGACATCGATTGCCAGCAGTAATTTTGCTTTAGCCACTATCTAAAAAGACTCTTCCTTCGGTGTAACGGTCTTAGCCATCAGCGCGGCCAAAACTGCTTTGCCAGTATCGCCCGCGATGAACGGGAGCGCTCCCATGGCCAGCAGCGCCGGCAACGTTACGGTGGCGCCCTTGATCGCGCTCAGGTAAACGCCCAGCCAGGCCAATCCCAGGCCGTAAATAACGACAAAGTTTACAGCCAGCATGATGGCCAGCATGGGCAGGAATCCGCGGGCCGCCGGGAATTTGTCGACAATGAAGCCGATGATGCCGGCCGCTAAGATGAAACCGATCAGATAACCGCCGGTGGGTCCGGCAATGAATGACATTCCCGCGCCGCCGCCGTTGAACCAGGGTATGCCCGCCGCTCCCAAAGCGACATACGAGGCCAGGCTGAAACTGCCCCATTTGCGTCCGAGCAGAACGCCGGCCGCCAGAACCGCGAAAGTCTGGCCGGTTACCGGAACCGGGCTAAACGGCAGTGGAATCCTTATCTGGGCCGACAAGCCTATCGCTAAGGCAAAAGCCAGCGCCAGGGTTATCTTGCCGGCCAGTGATAGCGATTCACGTCTGACATACAAACCAAGTCGGACCGTTCTTAGCCTCTCGGCATTTCCGTATTCTGTCAAAACAACCTCCTTATATGGCTCTATCAATGCGCCAATACTACCAGTTAACCTGCGGTTCTGTCAATCAGCGTAGAATTGAGAGATCGCCCGCATGGACGACGTGAGTAGCGCCCTGGTCGTCGCTGACCAGAAGGGCTCCGTCACCGTCGACATCGAACGCCGTTCCCGATATGCACTTCCCCGGTTGCGAGACCGTAACCTGCCGGCCGAGGACCAGTGACAGGGCTTTCCAGCGCGACATAATATCATTGAAGTGGCCGCCGAAGAGTTCGTAATCACGCGCCAGATTCTTCAGGCAGACGTCCAAAATCTCGTCAAGGTTCGCCTCCCGGGAGGTCTCCTCCTGTAAGGACGTTGCCGGCATCAATAAGTCGTGGGGGAATTTATCCGTGGCCACATTTACATTAAGGCCTATACCCATCACTACGTAATCGACAACGTTCATCGTAGCGGTCATCTCGGTTAGGACGCCGCCAAGCTTCTTGTCGCCGATAAGGATATCGTTCGGCCATTTTATTCCAGCCTTGACGCCGGTCTCTGCGTTTATCGCTTCCGTGACCGAAACCGCGGCCAAGAGCGTCAATCCCGCGACCCGCGCCGGAGGGCACGCCGGCCGTAGAATCAAAGAGAACCAGAGTCCGCCTTCCGGCGATAGCCAACGCCGTCCCAGGCGCCCGCGGCCATGGTCCTGAACGCGGGCAACCACAACCGTCCCTTCCGTTGCTCCCCCTTCAGCCAGATGTTTAGCATGATCCTGAGTTGACGATACCGTATCCAGTTTAGTGATCGAAATCTTCATCAAGCCCGGCCTTTCCCCGGCCTTCGCGCCAGCGGAAAAAGAATATGCCCGCGATTACTATGATCAGGAGGGCGAACGCGGCGTAGCCCATCCTCTTGATAACCTTTTCAATCAAGTCCCAGTTCCCGCCCAGGAAATATCCGAGCAAGGAAATGACGATCGACCAGATGAAGGCGCCTGTAATATCGTATAAAAAGAACTGCTTGTAAGGCATCTTGGCCGAGCCGGCGACCAACGCCGCCAAGGCGCGGAGAAACGAGGTAAACCGGGCGATAAAGATGGTTTTTCCGCCGTGTTTCTTAAAATATTGGTCGACATGTGCCAGGCGATGGCGGTTGATGAAAACGTATTTGCCGTATTTAAGCAGTACACGACGTCCGCCGCGCCGGCCGATATAATAACCGAGATTATCCCCCATAACGGCGCCGACGAAAGCGATGACGATAACGGCGACCAGATTAAGGCTGCCGCGAGCGGCAAAAAATGAACCCAGGATTAGGATTGTCTCGCCCGGTATTATCAAGCCCAACCCAGCCGAGTTTTCCAGAAAGACGCCGAGGAATATCAGCAGATATCCGTAACTGGCGAAGAATGGCATCAGCCAGTCGACCAGGCTAGTTAGACTCATCGCCGCGTCGTTAGAAGGCTGAAATCAAAAGCGGGCGCGGATTGCGTGATACCGCCGACGGAAATAAAGTCCGGACCCGCCTTGGCAATATCTTCTATGTTGTCCAGGTTGACGCCGCCCGACACTTCCACCGTCGCTTGTCCGTCAATCGCCTTAACCGCTTCCGCGATCATCTCGGCGTCCATATTGTCCAACATAATCGTATCCGCCCCGGCTTCAATCGCCTCTTTTACCTGCTCGAGCGTTTCGGTCTCGATCTCTATGGCCAAGTCACCTTCAAGGTTCTTCCGGATAAGGTCAATCGCCTCGGTTACGCCGCCGGCGGTCTTGATATGATTTTCCTTTATAAGAACGGCGTCGTACAAGCCGAACCTGTGGTTCTTGCCCCCGCCTACGAGGACGGCGTATTTCTCCAGCGGCCGTAAACCGGGGAGAGTCTTGCGAGTATCCTTAACGTCGACGCCATAAGCCGAAGCCTTAGTAACATAACGGCTGGTCAGGGTGGCTATTCCAGAAAGATGGCCGAGGAAGTTCAAGGCGACGCGTTCTCCGGTTAAAATGGACAGCAGGTTTCCGTCCACACGGGCGACGATTTGTCCGGGTTCGACGACAGCGCCGTCGGTAACCGCGTCTTCATAAAAAAGCGAGGGGTCAATCCTCTTGAACACGGCTTCCGCGGCGAACAAGCCGGCTACCACGCCGTTCTGTTTGGCGATAATAACGGCGGAGCCAGGCCGGTCGTCGGGCATTATCGCCTGACTGGTTATGTCACCGGCCAATCCCAGGTCTTCATTTATGGCCGTTTCCACGATTTTTGTCAGATACTGTTCAGCTAAGTCCATAATCCCACGTTAGGCTCTTCGCCGCCCGCCGTCAGGCCGATATGCTGTAGCCAGCGCGCGTCGTTCTCCTCCGGAAAATCCTCTCGCCAATGCGAACCGCGGCTTTCCTCTCTAATCAAGGCGGCGGTCGCAATAAGCATCCCCACGGTCATCATATTCGACAATTCGTAATCAGCCGCCCAAGCCGATGACGGTTTGAGATAATGCCAGCGCTTATCTATGAAGGCCAGCGTTCTGCGCAAGCTGTCGGCGGAACGGACCACACCGGCGTTATCTTCCATAATATCTCTTAGCTGGGCGGTAATCGAGCGAGCGGCGCTTTCCGTGCCGGCGCTCGGACCCATGATGTTTCTGAGTTTCGTTAACGGTTCCGCCGGCTGCCCGCACGCGACGTCTTCTTGCGCCGCGACGGCCGCCCGGCGGCTGAAAACCAGACCCTCCAACAATGAATTGCTGGCCAGTCTGTTGGCGCCGTGCACACCCGTGCAGGCGACTTCCCCGACGGCATATAAACCCGGAATACATGTCCGCCCGTCAAGATCCGTCTTGACCCCGCCGCTCATATAGTGGGCGGCCGGCGTGACCGGGATTAAGTCTTTCCCCACGTCAATACCGTGCTCGACAAGCACTTCGTAGATGGCGGGAAAGCGTTTGCTGAAAAACTCGCGTCCCAAATGACGGCAATCAAGATAAAGTTGAGTGTCATCGGTTTCCCGCATCCGGACGACCATTTCCCGGACGACGACGTCGCGCGGGGCCAGTTCCGCCAATTTATGCCGGCCTACCATAAAGCGAACGCCGTTCTTATCTTCCAGGTAAGCGCCCTCGCCCCGAACAGCCTCGCTAATGAGGAATCTCGGGGACACATCCACATTTAGGGCTGTCGGGTGAAACTGAACGAACTCGATATCCGTCAGGATTGCGCCGGCCCGATAGGCCATAGCCAGCCCGTCACCGGTCGAAATGTGCGGATTGGTTGTCGTGGCGTAGAGTTGCCCCACGCCCCCGGCCGCCAGAATGACGACCGGCGCGAGAAACGCCGTCAGCCGGCCGTTGTAGACCGCCAAGACGCCGCGGCAGCCCGAGTCGTCCGTCAAAATATCAAGCACAAAGGCGCGCTCGCAAATGGATACGTTCGTCATGTCCTTGACCGTTCGGGCCAATGTCGCCTCAACCTCGCCGCCAGTTGTATCCTTACTGTGGACGACGCGGGCGAATGAATGTCCGGCTTCGCGAGTCAGGTTTAAACGCCCGCCTTTGGTATCGAAAATGGCGCCGATTTTTCGTAGAGTCTCAATCTGGGCGGGACCTTCGTTGACGAGCACGCGCACCGCTTCCTCGTCGCATAGGCCGCGGCCGGTTCTTAGCGTGTCCTCAAAATGGCTTTCCGGGCTGTCGCCTTTGCCGACAGCCGCGGCGATTCCGCCCTGGGCATAACGCGTCGCCGTCAGCGAAAGCTCAGATTTGGTCAAGAGAGCGGTTTCAGCGTCTTTGCCAAGATGATAAACGGCGGAAATACCGGCCACGCCGCTTCCGATTACAACGAAGTCAAAGTGCAGCTGGGGCAGGTCTTTTAGGTCGAAATCAACGAGATATCGAGGCGGTTTTTTCATGGCTAAAGTATATCATAAAAGGGGTTTGAACAGCCCGACTTCAGTACTCTAGAGCACTGAAGTATGACATCCGCGCATATGTGACATATGCGCGGATGTAAACATGAAAGCCCGCCAAGACACATTCCCGGGAATGTGTCCTCGCAAACAAGAGCTATTCAAATAATTTCGAGCACCTTTCCCGCAAACAGTCATCCTGAGGAACATGAGTGACGAGGGATCTCAGCCGAATCTATGCTTTCAGGGATAATCGTGCCGGAAAAACCAAAGTGGGAGCCTCGAACCTGGGTTTCCTTATCAGTAATTAATAAGATGCGGCTGGGCGCGAAGCCGCATTCCGCGAAACAAAGGAAGTACGGGGCGTATCTCGAGGAAGACCTAGTAAATCCGAAAGCGAGCATGGTCCACTACAGCGCTACGTAGCGCTGTAGTGGTCGTAGGATTTACAGGGAGCGAAGATTTCCTCTTTGCTTCTCGACTCGCTAAAGCTCGCTCGAAGAATAATCAATATAATTATCATGCGAACAGGTCATCCTGAGGAATCTCGAGCTTGTCGAGAAATGACGAAGGATCTCGGACGAGGTAATGCATTCAGGGATAATCGTGCCTTGAAAGGCCGGCTTCATGCGCGCAAGGCGCACTCTTTTTCTAGCAGTCGTCGGAGGGTAAGATTTTGTGCTCTACGGAGGTGGCACGGTTTCTTTCGTCGACAAAGACGACGGTCGGCTTAATCAGTTTGGCTTCCGCTTCGTCAGCCTGGCAATAAGAGATGATAATGACTATGTCGTCTTTATGTATCAAATGAGCGGCCGCTCCGTTTAAGCAGATAACGCCGGAGCCGCGGTCGCCGGCTATGGCATATGTTTCTAGGCGGGCGCCATTGGTGACGTCGAGAACGGCGACTTTCTCATAAGGAAGAATGCCGGCTGCATCTAGAAGGTCAAGGTCAACCGTAATGCTGCCCTGATAATGCAGGTTGGATTCGGTTACCGTCGCCCGATGGATTTTAGCTTTCAGCATTGTCCTGAACATTTGACACTCCGTGTCAGTTGGAAGTTTGCTAATAGTCGTTAGTTGTTAGTCAGACCAACTACTAACCACCAACTACTCTACATTCACGATTACATTATCAATCAGTCTGGCCCGTCCGAATCTGGCCGCCACCGCGATCATGATCTCGCCGGAAATGGTTTTCGGAGCGGTAAAACCGGCAACCTCGCGGATTTCTACATATTCCAAATCAGCCAGCGGCTCGCCGCTGATGACTCGTTTGACCGCCTCGATAATTCTAGCACTTGATTTTTCACCGTGTTCGACCAAGGCCGCGCCCCGCTTCAACGCGACGTAAAGAATCGTCGCCGCCTGGCGTTCGTCCGGCCGCAGGTAAACGTTGCGGCTGCTCATCGCCAAACCGTCCGGCTCCCTGACGATTGGACAACCGACAATCTCGACGGGGATGTTAAGATCTTTAACCATTTTCCTGACAACGGCAAGTTGCTGTGCGTCTTTCTGTCCGAAATAGATCCGGTCAGGGCCGACTATGTCCAAGAGTTTCTCGACTACGGTAGCCACCCCGCGGAAATGACTCGGCCGTCCCGCCGCGCACATTCCTTGCGTTTCCGGGCCGTCGACCTCAACGAACGTGCCATAACCGTTTGGATACATCTCGTCGACCTCGGGAGCGAAGATGAAATCCGCCCTCGCCCGTTTAGCCAGTCCGGCGTCGTGCGCCAAATCTCGCGGGTAACCCTCAAAATCCTCCGCCGGGCTGAACTGCGTCGGATTAACAAAGATGCTTAAAACTACGACATCGTTCTCCGCTCGCGCCCTTTTGACCAGGCTCATATGACCCGCGTGCAGATAGCCCATGGTTGGAACCAAGGCAATCGATTTCCCGGCCGCGCAATACGGCTCCAGCGCTTTTTGCATTTCAGTGATGGATTCAATGATCTGCAAGCGGCACCCTCACCTTAATCCTCTCCCCTCAAGGGAGAGGAAATCTTTTTCAAGCCACTTATATCCGTTTGGCGAAGAAGCCAGCGAACCGGCTGGCCGTTCGGGAGCAGCGCTTCCGGAGCGACCTCCAATAGCGGTATTAACGCGAACGCTCTTTCTTTGAGACCCGGATGTGGCACCTTCAATTCAGGCAGCCTGACCTCGACAATATCGTAAAGAAGGATATCTATGTCTATGTTCCGCGGACCCTTATCGACCGTTTCCTTCCGGCCCATGGCTTTTTCAATTCCCTTAAGGGCCTCTAAGAGTCCCTCCGGCTTTAGCGTCGTGTCGATGGCGACTGCCGCGTTGAGAAAATCAGGCTGATCCTTATAGTCGACCGGGGCGGATTCATAGAAGGAAGAGGTCTTCACGATATCGAGGCCGTCTGTCTCGCTCAATCGCCTGACGGCCTCGGCTAAATTGCCCCGACGGTCTCCGATATTCGACCCTAGGCCGAGAACAGCCCGCAGCATAATTACTAAACCTTAAAGACCGCGTCGGCCACCCGTGCAACGCGAGCCATTTCTTTAACGTCGTGAACGCGAACGATAGACGCTCCGCCGGCGACGCACGCGGCCACGGCAGCGGCCGTGCCTTCAAGGCGCTGATCCGGTTCCAGGCCGAGAATCTTGCCGATAAACGACTTGCGGCTGGGCCCGATCAAGACGGGATGACCTAGCGATTTGAATTCCCTGACGCGGCGGATGATCTCCAGATTATGCTCGACCGTTTTGCCGAAGCCGATGCCGGGATCGATGATGATTTTATTCGGCGCGATGCCCGCGCCAATGGCGTCTTGCGCCTTATCCCGAAGATATCCTGAGATTTCACTCATCATAGAATCGTAAACAGGGTCGGCCTGCATGTCTTTCGGTGTCCCTTTGATGTGCATCAGCGCGACCGGCACCTTGGCCTTGGCGGCCAGCGGCGCCATCGCGGAGTCAAAGGTCATGCCGCTGATGTCGTTGATCATGGAAGCGCCAGCGTCCAAGGCAGCTCTGGCTACGCCCGATTTGTAGGTGTCTATCGATATCGGGATGTCCAGTTTGGCTGATAACGCTTTAATCACCGGAACGACGCGGCCGATCTCTTCTTTTTCCGGAACGGAGTCGGCGCCAGGCCTGGTGGATTCGCCGCCGACGTCAATGATGTCGGCGCCGTCTTCCGCCATCCGAAACCCTTGAGCTATCGCAACCTCAGGATCGCCAAACTGACCTCCGTCTGAAAAGGAATCAGGCGTGACGTTAAGAACGCCCATCAGGCAGGTTCGGGCGGAAACCGGTAGGTTATGTCCGTCCCAAACGATGTTGTCCGGTCGGCCGTCGTAAGAAATAAGTGCGGCTTGAATCTCCTCGCGAAGTATCTTCAAGCCGAAGGGTTGTGCCTTAAGTTTTTCTATCAGTAAGGCGAACTGCTTGTCGGTGCCGAGAATGATGACGTCGGTTTCCGCGTCCTTTAGGGTGATGACGTCCCGGGCTACCGCAACGTCGCCGCCTCGCGCCAGCATCTCTTGTTTTAAAATGTTGGCCGCCCTGGTATCGACGCCGTGCGCCTTGACCGCACGAAAAACGGCCTTGGCACGCATGATGCCGATACCGGCCGTGTCTGCTCCGATTTCCTTCAATTCGCGGGCGGCGTCCGCTTCGCCCGCCAGCTCGAGGACTCGCGGATTAAAAGTCATGATTACAGCTGCCTGCTCGAGTTTCTGACAAGGGCCAGCATTTCCTGCCGGCTGGCGATTTTGGTCTTGAAGATTCCGCGGACGGCGGAGGTAACGGTTACGCTCCCCGGTTTATTGATGCCCCGCATGCTCATACACAGGTGCTCGGCTTCGATGACCACCATAACACCCCTGGGTTTCAGGCAGTCCATAAGGGTGTCGGAGATTTGCGTCGTTAAACGTTCCTGAACCTGCAGCCGTTTGCTAACGACGTCGACCACACGGGCCAGTTTGCTGATGCCCGCGATCCGGCCGTCCTGGCCTGGGATGTAAGCGACGTGCGCCTTGCCGAGGAAAGGCATCAGATGGTGCTCGCAGACCGAATAGAACGGAATGTCTTTGACCAGAACCATTTCCTCATGATTCTCACCGAAGGTCGCGACCAACACATCCTTCGGATCCTGGCCGATGCCCTTGAAGATCTCCTCGTACATGGTGGCTACGCGCCTCGGGGTGTCTTTCAATCCCTCGCGGTTAAGGTCCTCGCCGACGCCCTCGAGCAAAAGCCGGACTCCTTGCTCGATTTTCCCCTTGTCCACGGTTAAGCTTCTCCTTTGGCGAGTCTCGGCGCAGTGATCCGCCTAGCAGGCGCTTTCTTAAAAGGAGTTTTCTTGCTTGGGACCCGCCCTTTATCGGTGCCGTTCCGCCCGAGCAGCTTTTCCAGCGCCTTGCCCTCAATAGTCTCGTTGGCAATCAACTGTTTGGCGATCTTATCGAGCTTGGTCCGTTCAGCTGTTAGAATCTTCATACCTTCCTGATAAGCGTTGTCTACGATCCGCCTGATCTCCTCATCGATCTCCGAAGCCACGCGATCGGAATAATCAGGGTTGGCGGCGTAGTCCCGTCCGAGAAAGACCAGCTCTTCCTTGGCACCAAGCGTCATCGGTCCCAACCGATCGCTCATGCCGTATTCGCACACCATCTGGCGCGCGATCTTGGTCGCTCTCTCCAGATCGTTATGCGCGCCGGTCGTGACGTCTTTAAACACCAGTTGTTCGGCGACACGGCCAGCCAGGAGCTGCGCCAGTTTGTTGTGAAGTTCCGACTTGGCGACCAGATATTTGTCCTCCGTCGGCAGCGTAATCGTGTAACCAAGCGCCTGCCCGCGCGGGATGATGGATATCTTGTGCACCGGATCGGTGTACGGCAGCAGATGGGCAACCAGCGCGTGTCCGGTTTCGTGATACGCGATAATCTCTTTTTCTTTGTCGCTGATCAGCCGCGTCCTGCGTTCCGGGCCGGCGATGACGCGCTCTATCGCCTCCTGAAGTTCCGGCATGTCGATTTCTTTTTTACCGTGCCGGGCCGCAAGCAGCGCCCCTTCGTTAAGCGTATTGGCTAGGTCGGCCCCTGTGAAACCGGGTGTCTGCCGGGCAAGGACATCGAGGTTGACGTCTTTAGCCAGCGGCTTACCTTCAGCATGTACCTTAAGGATGCCTTCCCGGCCTTTAAGATCGGGGCGGTCGGTAATAATTTGCCGGTCAAACCGCCCTGGCCGAAGAAGCGCCGGGTCCAGGATGTCCGGTCTATTAGTCGCCGCTATCATGATAATCCCAAGACGCGGGTCGAAGCCGTCCATCTCCACCAGGAGCTGATTAAGCGTCTGCTCGCGCTCGTCATGTCCGCCGCCTAATCCGGCGCCGCGCTGGCGGCCGACGGCGTCTATCTCGTCGACAAAGACAATCGCCGGCGCGTTCTGTTTCGCCTGATCAAACAGGTCGCGTACGCGACTGGCGCCAACGCCGACAAACATCTCGACGAAATCCGAGCCGCTGATGTGGAAGAAAGGTACGTTAGCCTCCCCGGCCACAGCCTTTGCCAGCAACGTCTTGCCCGTTCCAGGAGGCCCGTAGAGAAGAATGCCCTTAGGGATTTTAGCCCCCAGCGTCTGGAATTTCTTCGGATTGGCCAGGAACTCCTTGATTTCCTCAAGCTCCTCGACCGCTTCGTCCAAGCCCGCGACATCCTTAAAGGTTGTCCGCGGCAAGTCCTTGCTCACCTGCTTGGCTTTGCTCTTGCCGAAACTCAAGACCTTATTGCCGCCTTGCACCTGGCGCATCATCATGAAATAAAGGATCACCATGAAGACGACAAAGACCAGCACGATCGGCAGCATCTGCAGTAAATAGGAAACAATCTCGCTAGGCCTGTCGACGTTGGTCTTGATGCCATTCTTAATCAATAATTCGGCGACCGCGTAGCCTTGTGGGTAGTTGACCTCGTATTTTTCACCAGTTTTAAGCGTCCCGGTCACCTGCAGCATACTGTCATAGATGGTCGCTGCTTTGACCTGTTTTTTCTCAACCGCTGAAATGAACTGATTCAAGTTCATAACCTTGGGCTTCTCTGTCTGCGGTCCGAGCGTCTGAAACAAGATGACCACAGCGACCAGCACGATAAACCATATGATCAGATTGGAATATTTCCTCAAAACTATTACCTCCCGGCCGCCGAAGCGGCTTTGTTATTCCCGTTCGTCTTGCCTGTCTGAACGGATTTTGGTTTCGGGCGCAGTCTGACGATGTGCGGCAGATTGCGGTATTTCCCGGCGTAGTCCAACCCGTACCCGACAACAAAATCGGATGGAATGGAAAACCCGATATACTTGGCGTCCAATTTGACGCGGTCCATTTCCGGTTTGCGCAGCAACGCGCAGATCTCCAAACTGGACGGATTCCTAGCCCTCAGGCTTTTATGCAAGTAGTTCAAGGTCAAACCGGAATCGATAATATCCTCGACAATCACCACGTCTTTGCCAGTGATATCCGTGTCCAGGTCTTTCAAAATCCGAACTATACCGCCGCTCCTCGTCCCCGATCCGTAACTGGAAACAGCGATAAAGTCGAAAGAAGCGGGTATCGTCAACTGTCGGCAGAGATCCGCCAGAAATATAAACGCGCCCTTTAGAATGCCGATGAGCACCAGGTCTTTGCCTTTATAGTCCCGGGATATCTCGGCCGCCAACTCGGCGACGCGAGCCTTAAGCTCGCTTTGCGATATTAAGATATCGGAGATTTCCTCGCTCAAGAGCTTCCTTTCAAAAGCCTTAAGACCAGCATCCGTTTTGTCCGCCTTGTTACTTTGTACTTTTCGTCGATGCGATATCCTGCGACCCAGACGATATGCCCGTTGAACTCGACTACCGGCGTAACGCGCCTCGCCGGACGCGGTGTTTTGGAATCAACGAACACGTCGGAGAGTTTCTTACTCCCATCCATGCCGTAGGGCGTAAACCTGTCGCCTTCGTGCGGCGGTCTGACCGTCCCGCTGCCTTTTACCAGTCCGGCATCAAGAAACGCAACACCTTCGCCGGCTGCTTTATCCAGCAACTCCGGCGAGGTGAAGACGGCTTCTATCGCCACGTTCAACAAATCGAGCCTGGTCACGCCCGGCACCCGTAACGCGGTTGCCGGAAAATCCGGCTCGTCATCTGCCGGGACTTCGATTAAAGGCTCTATGATAATAGTATCATACTCCCGCCTGGCTGATAAACCTCCGGGCAGGTCGAGCGACGCTCCTGAGTCGCCGGTGACGACTTTCTCCATAATGTCTACGGTGTTCTGAAAACTTAAGGGGGACGGCTCCCCGGCCAGCTCCTCGGCAGCCAACCGCAACAGACGCCTTTGGATAGCCAGCGGCTGATCAAGGAAAGCCGAGCGGTTCAGAATGACGGACTCCCCAGTAATCTCGGCCGCTTCGTCCCAGGCCCGTTCCGTAAGGTCCTCCAGAAGGTCAACATCGGCCTCGATCGTCATAATCTCCCTGGCTATCTCTTCTTTAAAGGCCGGATTGAACTCGCGCTCCAATTGAGGGATAAGCTCCCCGCGGATCTTATTACGTAAAAAGACATTTTCTTCGTTGGTTTCGTCGGTTCGCGGTTTTAAATTGTTGGCCGCGCAATAGCTCATAACGGATTCTCGGGTGGATTCAATCAAGGGTCTGATAATGTCACCGTTCATCGGCGGAATCGAGCGGAGCCCGTCCAGCCCCGCGCCGCGAATCACCCGCATGAGATAGGTTTCGACGCGGTCGTCCGCCGTGTGACCGAGGGCGATCCGTTCTGCCCCGATTTCCTCCGCCACCTCGCCGAGAAGCTCGTATCTCACCTGGCGGGCGCCGTCTTCCGGACTTGTCTTGTTGGCCAGGATGTAGGCCGGAACGTCGGCTTCCATAATCGTCGAAGGGAGTTTTAGTTGGGCTGCCGTTTTTTTCACAAAATCGGCGTCTTCCTGTCCGGCGCGTCCGCGCATCATGTGGTTTAGATGAAAGACGTGAAGGTCAAGGTCATAATCCGGTTTAAGCTCGTTTAGGATATGCAATAGCGTAAGCGAGTCCGGGCCGCCCGATACCGATATTAAAACGGTTTCCCCGCCCTCCAGCATGCCGTATTTGGCGATTGTCAGCTTTACCTCGTCAACAAGGGATTTCATGGGGATATTATAGCGTTATTAATAGAGGAAGGCGTGCTGAACCGCCTGAAAGCTGCCTATCGGATTCCAAAATAGACGAGCATGCTGCTCGCGGCCTACCATTGTTTTTGCTTTGGGGTCAGGCCCTTTCTTCATAAGCGATAGGGCCTGACCCCGTGTTTCAAGTCGCTTCGCCGAACAAACAATGTTTTCCGCTCGACCGTGATTTGTCTGCATGCTCGATCAACATTACTACCTCTCCCCTCCGGGGAGAGTATAGGTGAGGGGGCCAGGGTGCCGCTTGCCGCTATCTGTTTCCTCCTGTAAAAGAAGGGAGGGAAAGAAATTCGGGTCCGTTTGCCGTGCAATTTGAGCTAACGCTGTTAGACCGAGAGCCTCTAAATGTGGCTGGGGCGGGAGGACTCGAACCTCCAATCTCCAGATCCAGAGTCTGGCGCCTTACCAGTTTGGCCACGCCCCAAAGAACAGTCAATAGTCGTTAGTTTTAAGTCATTAGTCTGGCTTGCTGCAAACTTAGGCAGAACCTTTGACAAGAGAAGATTATAGCAGGAAAAGAGCTCTTGGCTCTATGTTTCACTGGCGCCGCGAAAGATTAATCATTAATAAATAAACTATGAAAGATGATAAAAAGTATAACGCATAAGCCTATAAGGATGGATAGAAAAACCAAAACCGAGCGCTCTTTGTTTTTTCTTACAGCTCTTATTCCAGTGAAAAAAGCCGTCATATCCACAAGCAATGCAACCGGTACGGTTAAATCCCACCAACGAGCGTCAAAACTCAGAATTCTTAGTACCTCAACAAGGATAATAGAAGTAGTAATTAATAATAAAAAAAATATATTTAATCCTACCGACCATTTACCTAGTTTAGTTTTTGGCACAAAGGAGATACTCATGGTTTTATTTTATCAAATCCTTAATAAATCCTATGGGCTTGGACTTGTACGCGGCTGGGCGCACTATTTGGAGATTCTCGGGTTCTAGCGTTTTAGCTTGTCCAACGATCGTTGAATGCGAACGATGGTGCGGTCGCGGCCGAGGACCTCGGCCATGTGGAATAGACTTGGTCCTTGCATCCGGCCGCTGATTGAAACGCGTAGCGGGTGAAACGCCTGGGCCGTCTTCAAGCCGCGCTCCTCGGCCATCTGTCTCATCAGTGACTCGATGGCGTCCGCCTTCCACGGCTCAATCGTTTTCAGCTTCATGCCTAGTTCATCGAGGTATGCCGGAACATGTTCCTGGGTCATAATCTTTTGCCAGGCGGCCTCGTCGTATTCGACCGTGTCGGTGAAGAAGAAGCTTGTCATGTCGGCGATTTCCGTCAGAAGCTTCAGTCGTTCCTGCTCTAAACCGACGACTGCTTTAACGTAAGCAGCGTGTTCCGGCTGCATGTCGTCGGACGCGTAGCCAGCTTCTTTGAGGAAGGGTAGGACCAGGGGTAATAGCTCGTCCAACGGCTTCATCCTGATGTACTCGCCGTTCATCCAGAGCAGCTTCTCGTAGTCGAAGATGTTAGCGCTTTTTCCCACACGCTCCAGCGTAAATTCCTTAATCAGCTCATCGCGAGTGAAAATCTCCTGCGTCGTGCCGGGACTCCAACCGAGGAAGGCGATGTAGTTTACCAGCGCATCGGGCAGATAGCCTTGCGCTTTATAGTCAATAACGGCGGTCGCGCCGTGCCGCTTGCTCAAACGGGCCCCGTCAGGGCCCAAGGTCATAGACATATGGGCGAATTTAGGCGGCGCGCCGAATTCCAGCGCCTCATATAGAAGAATCTGGCGAGGCGTATTGGAGATATGGTCGTCGCCTCTTATTACGTGGGATATTTCCATCAGATAGTCGTCGACAACCGCGGCGAAATTATAGGTCGGCATGCCGTCGGATTTGACGATCACAAAATCGTCGAGAAGATGGGTTTGGAAAACGACTTCGCCTTTGACTATGTCGTTTATAACGATTTCCCCGGTCTCGGGAATGGCGAACCTGATTACACAGGGTTCAGAGATTGCCCTGGCGGCCGCGTCGGCCGGCGGCATATCCCGGCAGCTCTTGTCATATTTGGGCGGCAAACCGGCCTTCTGGGCTGCCTCCCGCTTGGCCGCCAGCTCATCAGGGGTGCAGAAACAACGGTAGGCTTTGCCGGACGCCAGCAGTCTGTCGGCGTGTTCTTTGTAGATGTCCAGCCGTTCAGTCTGGAAATACGGTCCGTGGCCGCCGCCCGCCTCGGGTCCTTCATCCCAGTCCAGGCCGAGCCAGCGCATGCCGTCAATGATATGCCGAACGGCCTCGCTGGTCGAGCGTTCTCTGTCGGTATCCTCGACGCGCAAGATAAAAGCCCCGCCGGCATGCCGGGTGAACAAATAATTAAAAAGAGCCGTTCTGGCCCCGCCGATGTGCAGATGACCGGTCGGGCTGGGCGCGAAACGGACTCTGGGAGCTTTCTCCGCCATTTGACACTCCTTTCCCTCAGGGATTATAACACAGGTAGGAGGTATTGCAGATGACCAAAACCCGCGTCTTGGCCGGATTGACTATCATTTTGATCGCGTTGGCGACGGTAAGCGCCGGCTGCGACAAGAACACGACCACGACGAAAAAAACCGACAACAAACCAGCGCCTAAAAAGATTGAGGTTGAGATTAAAGACTTCGCGTTTAAACCGGAAACCGTAACAGTCGGCGTCCGCGGCCGGGTCACCTGGACAAACAAGGACAACGGTCAGCACACGGTCGTCGGCAAGGAATTCGACAGCGGCCCGCTCGGCTTGGGTGAAAGCTATAGCTACGAGTTCATCAATCCGGGAACATACCCTTATAAATGCCAGCTCCACCCGTATATGGAGGGGACCGTTGTTGTCAAATGACGCCAATTCCCTTAGAATGTTCTTTTGTTCAGGGCGCATTCGTCTAGAGGCCTAGGACACCTGGTTCTCAGCCAGGAGATCAGGGGTTCGAATCCCCTATGCGCTACCATTAAAATAGTCGCCGGGCGTTTCAATGTCCGGCGATTTATTTATTTGTTGCATAGGGGATTCGAACCGAGGGGGCTTAAAACAGCGCGAGGACGCGGTATGCCACGCCGCCGAGCAAAAGTGCAATGCCGACTGTTAGGGCGATAATCGCCGCCGCGCGTTTCCATCCCAGTTCGCGGCCGAGGACCGCAACCGTCGCGATGCACGGGATGTAGATTGTCATAACCAGGCCGTAGACGAATAACTGCTGTTTTGTCATGAAGAGAAGCAGGTTCGTCGCCCCGGCTCCGTATTGGGCAACGGCGAACGTGATCAGAAACTGAAGCGCCAGCTCCTTGCGGAGCACCGCAAAGATGAGCGCGATGCCGGTGATCAGCGGCAAGCCCAGCCATGTAATGATTATGGGCTTGAGCGGCGCTGAAATCGGCCAGATCAATCCTGTTTCATAAAGTCCGCCCAAGACCAAGCTTCCGACCATGACGATCGGGAAAGCTACGAAGATGAAATCCTTAAACCGGTACCATGTTTTTTTAGCGATTACGGAGATCGACGGCCTTCGCAAGCCGAACATCTCCATGACCAGGCCGGATGACTGGCCGGGCATGAACTTGTTCAGTCCCCAGCCGACGCTCAAAGCCACTGCCGCGCTGACGGCAAAAATCCCGAGAGCGTACGACACGCCGGCGAACTTGGCCACACCGCCCATAATTACCGCGACGCGCGCGCTGCACGGTACGAGCACGATCAATGTGGACGCAATAAAGCGTTCTCGTTCACTGGTTAAAACCCGCGTTCCGATGATCGCCGGCACGTTACATCCGGCGCCTGCCACCATCGGAATGACCGCCCTGCCATGTAATCCTAGCTTATGCATTAGAGTGTCGGCTAGGAATGCCATCGAATTCAAATATCCACTGTCTTCCAGGAACGCCAAAATCAGATAGAAGGTAAGGACGTACGGGACTCCGACCGATAGAGCCGCGACGATCCCGCCGTCGAATCCCCAAAGAAGCGTACGGCCGAGCGCCCCCTCGCCGAACACCGTGAAAACAGCACCCTGAATCAACAGATGCGGTCCCGCCTGCCAGAGCCGCGTCAGCACATCGCTGAGAGCGCCCCCGACATAGAACAAGAATCCGAAGATCAGCGCCATGACGAGCAGCATCAAGGGAATCCCTGTTCTTGGGTTTACTGTATAAGCCCAGAGGCGCTGAGTCAGCGGTAGTTTAGAGCTAACCACGCTCTTGACAGATTCGACGATGACGCCGGCCAGACCGTGGCGTTCCCGGCTGAACCTGATGGCCGCTGGCTCCCCGTGGTGCTCGGTGATCTCGGCGGCCAGTCGCTCTGCTTCCTCTAGAACCTTTTTTCCGCCATTGGCGCCGCCAACTACGATCTGGAACTCCGTATCATCCTCCAACAGGCCGATTGCCAAGGCCCGGACCGGGATGTCTACCGGCCGCTCGTCAAGTTCTTTGATGATCACCCTCGCCAGGTCTTCAATCTTCTCTTCGATATCCCGGCCGTACCGAACGCGCATCGGTTGTAGCTTAACCTTGCCCTGCGCCACGCCGACAGCCGTCCGGAGCAGCGTCTCTACGCCTTCGCCGGTTACTGCTACGGTGGGTACGACCGGCAGCCCAAGCATGCGCGACATCTGGTCCGCATCGATTGTGTAACCAAAACGTTTCGCCTCGTCAACCAGATTGAGCCCTACCACTACCGGAGTGCTGAGTTCGATCAGCTGAAGGAGCATATACAGATTTCGTTCCAAGTTAGTGGCGTCGAGGATATATATGAGCGCGCCTGGTTTCTCGTCCAGCAAGCAACGACGAGCGACGCGCTGGTCCTCCGAAATGGCACCCAACCCGTAGGTGCCCGGCAGATCGAGGATACCGATACTTAAATCATCTAACCTGGTTGAGGCGACGTTGACCTCCATCGTGGTGCCCGGGTAGTTGGCACTGACGACACCCATTCCTGTTAGCTGGTTGAAGATAACCGATTTCCCGACGTTCGGGTTACCGGCGAGGGCGATAACGACATCAACCGGCTCTTTGAGCTCGCTGATGACGGAGTGGCAAGACATAGCCATTAACGTTGGTTCCTTTGGTGACTTTGCTGATGTTTCTCGTGAAGCCGGACGGCGCTTGAAGGTTTCAAATAGATATGGCCGGCGATATCCCGGCCGATTGCGTATGATCCACAGCGTATCTTGATGATGATCGGGCCGCCGAACGGAGCGACTTCCTGGACTTGCACAGATACGTCAGGCAGCATGCCCAGACTGGCGAGATATTGCAAGAACTCCGGCTTCTCCTCAGTAATCTTAGCAATGACGCCGGATTCTCCCGGACCGAAACGCGACAGGGGCACAGCCGCCTGCTCTGAGACCTTGCCGTCGGCGGTCGGGATCGGATTCCCGTGCGGGCAGGTTTCAGGGTCGCCCAGCGCTTCCAGAAGTTTCTCCTCAACCTTGTCGCTAATGACGTGTTCGAATTTACACGCCTCATCGTGCAGTTCGTCCCAGGGAACGCCAAGCATGTCGGCCAGAAACCGCTCGCTAAGGCGATGCCGGCGAACCAATGAAGCCGCCGCCTTCTGCCCGTTCTTGGTCAAAGTGACGCCGCGGTAAGGCTTATGTCTAACAAGTTTCAGCGCCGCCAGCTTCTTGACCATCTCGCTGACTGACGCAGGCTTCAACGAGAGCTTCTCGGCCAACGCTTTTGTGGATACCGCCTTGCCTTCTTCCTGCAGGTGAAAGAGGGCTTCCAAGTATTCTTCAATACCCGGTGTTATGTCTTTCTTATCTTTGTCCATTGGGTAACCCCTTTACTATTTTTAGGCTTACCTAATTATAGCATAAGGAGAGGCATGGCAAAAGAAAAAGGGTCGCCCGAAAGTGACCCTTTGAGTTCTTTGGTAGCGGGGGTAGGATTTGAACCTACGACCTTCGGGTTATGAGCCCGACGAGCTACCAGACTGCTCCACCCCGCGAAGCGTAACATTCATTCTACACCAGGCAGGATGAGCTTGCCAATCCTGCAGCCGGGGAGCCCCCGGCCCGAAAATATTTTCTTGAAGAGTAGCTTTTGGCTAGATACCGAGTGAAACCACCGCAAAGTTCTCGCTACCGATGCTTGCGCTGCGGAGTTCGACCTTCAAATCCTTGACACCAGTCGGAATGTCGAAAATGGCCTTGGTCTTGGTCTTTTCTCCCGGCTGTAGGCTTCCGAACCAGACATTCTGAAAGCCTTTGGATTCGGCAGCGTTACAGGCCGCAGCGGCAGCTTCCAAATTAAGCTCGTAAAGCTTACTGTCAGCATCGTATACCTTGGCCATCTCACCATCGAAATCGGTTGCTTTATCTCCGGCGTTCTGAACGTCAATGTCCAAAACTAAGAACTCGCCGTCCTTCATCTTGAAGGTGTTGCCTGGTGCCCCGACCTCTTTGACTGTGGTGACCGCTGTTACCGTGTACTTAAGGTTGTCCACCGTCACGGTTTCACCGACATTAGCCGTCTTTCCAGCTGACGTACCCCCTGGGGAGCTGCAGCCCGCTACAACCACGGCTAGTAAGCCTAGGCAGATCAGGACAGCAAGGGATTTGCGTGCGGACGAATATGTCACTTGGTATCACCTCCTTGAACAAAGATGCACAAAAACGCATAAGTAGTAATTAGAGTGCCCCTCGTGAAATTAATCACTTGATTTATATAAAATTATAGTAAGTCCACAGGTGAATGTCAATATCAGAGGCCGGATAAGGTATTTATCGAGCACATTACCTGTGGAAAACCACTCCAGCGCTTTGGAGTGCTGGAGTGGATATTGAACTCGCCGACCTGTCGCGCCTCCACCCAACTGAGACGCAAGCGGCACCCTCACCTTATTCCTCTCCCCTCAAGGGAGAGGAATTCAAGACTTTAGCGGATAGCGCTGGAACCCCACTGTACGACCTAAAGGCCCATTAATAAGGTCGAGCGTACAGGCAATTCACTGTCGAGCGGAGAGCATCGTTTGCTCGCCGTGGCGACTTGAAACACGGGGTCAGGCCCTATCGCATAAGAAGAAAGGGCCTGACCCCAAAGCACTAACGATGGTAGGCCGCGAGCTGTACGCGAGTCTATTTTAAATGGAGCCGGCGGGGAGATTTGAACTCCCGACCTGTCGCGCCTCCACCTAACCGCTAAGGCCCCCTCACCTTACTCCTCTCCCTGCCTACCGGCAGGCAGGCCCGCAGGGGAGAGGAATTTTAAAACATTAGCGGGAAGCGCTGGAACCACATTTTACGACCTAAAGGCTCTCGACACCTCACCTCAATCCTCTCCCCGTCGGGGAGAGGTAGCTTTTAATAGAAATGCCGGAGGCAGAGCGCAGCGGGTGACGCGGTTTTTTTATCGAAGGGAGCGTTTAAACCTCGATAGCCTTCAAACGGGAATCCACTTTTAGCGAGCTTCAGGTGAAAAAACGGCGGCAGGACCCGCGCGCACTTTTTTATGCAGGTCGGGAGTTCAACCTAGCACGGATTTCCGAGGGGAATGGAGCCGGCGGGGAGATTTGAACTCCCGACCTGCTCATTACGAGTGAGCTGCTCTACCACTGAGCTACACCGGCGCCAATTTCACATTATAAACTATTTCGCGGCTTGTTTTAGGGTTCTTGTCCGGGGTTTGGTCTCGGTGGCTTTTGTCTCCTTAGCCTTCGGCCGCGGTTTAGTTTCCTTAACTTCGCGGCGTCGGCCAGGTTTCTTGAGTTCGTCCAAAGGCACCTGGATCTGTCTCTGAGAATCCGGCAGCTCGACCACAACAGCGTCGCGCGGCGCGCAAAAGCCTACAACCCGGCCCTCGCCCTCATCCGTCGCAACCTCGGCCCCCATTCTCGGCGCCCGTTTCTTGAAATCGATGTAAACATCGTTCTCGTACTTTAGGCAGCACATCAACCGGCTGCAGACGCCGCTGATCTTAATAGGATTGAGCGGCAGATTCTGCTCTTTGGCCATCTTTATCGAGACCGGTTCAAAATCCGCCAGAAACGTGCGGCAGCAAAGATCCCGGCCGCATGGACCCAGGCCGCCGATACTCTTGGCCTCGTCGCGGACACCGATCTGCCTGAGCTCGATCCTTGTCTTAAATGTGGCCGCCAGGTCCTTGACAAGCTCCCTAAAATCCACCCGGCCTTCGGCCGTGAAGTAAAAGATAAGCTTGCTGCCGTCGAACAGCGATTCGGTCTCCACCAGCTTCATCGGCAGACCGTGCTGACGTATCTTGTCCTGGCCGATCTTGTACGCATCGCGTTCTTTATCCTTATTGGCCTCGTCCTTACGGATGTCTTCGGGCGCCGCGATCCGCACGACCTTCTTAAGCGGCATGATCACTTCGCCCGGTTCCAAATCTTTGGCCGCCGCCACGACATCGCCGATCTCGACTCCCCGCGCGGTCTCGACGATTACCTTTGTATCGGCATCCGGCCTCAGGCCGCCTGGGTCGAAGTAATACATCTTCCCGGCCTTCTTTAAAACGACCCCTACAACTACGGGCATTCTACCTCCGATAATCCTAGCCGCCGCTTATTGCCAGCAGCGCGTACTCCAGTAATAACTCCTTGTTAGCATTGGTTCGCATGGCCCCGGCGGCGCCGGTCAAGACGTCCAAGGCGTTTGTTAACTCGTCTCGGCCGTAGGTGCCGGCCAGTTCATTTATGGCCGACGCCCGATCCTTATTGACCAGCAATGTCTGGTCTCCGGTTTCCTTCATAACAAGCATATCACGATACCAGGAGGTCAGTATGTCGATAACCTCCGAGGTTGCCGGCCCGGTGTCGCGTTTGTCCCGGCTCTTGACCATCTTCATGATCTCATCCTTCATGGCGAACACCTGAAGAATATCGCCCGTGCGAAGGGCGGCCGCGTTATCAAGTACGTAGTCCCTGGTCCCGGACTCCTCTCCGGTCTCGGACAAACCGAGCGCTTTGGCAACCGAGCCGGCTGACAAAGATGCCAGTATCTCGGCCTTTTCTTCAGTAATCCCGAAGCCGGTGACAAGGAGTGCTTTGATGTCGGCCGCCGGAACGCCTCCGAACGGGACTTCCTGGCACCGGGATACAATGGTCGGCAGTAAACCGTCGGCGCCCGCCGCGGTCAAAATAAACGTTACGTAGGACGGCGGTTCCTCAAGGTTTCTTAACAGGGCGTTGCCCGATTCAGCGTTCATTGTTTCCACGTTTCTGATGATATAAACCTTGCGTTTGCCCTCGAAGGGTTTCAAGCCGATGCTTTTTCCAATCGTTCTTATCTGGTCGATCTTAAGAACATTCCCCTCAGCCTCGACGATCACGACATCCGGGTGAGCGCCCTTCATTATTTTGAGACACGAAGCGCAAACGCCGCAGCCGCCTTGGCTGCAGTTGAGGGTCATCGCGGCGCGGACGGCGGCCATGGTCTTGCCGACGCCGCGCGGGCCGGTAAACAGATAAGCGTGCGACACGTTGCCGCTGGCTAAGGCTGATTCAATAAGGCCGAGGGCTTTCTCTTGGCCGATAATCTCATTAAACATAGACTGATTATAGCAGGTTGGCAGTAACTTCCGTAATCTCCCGGTGGATCGCGGCCGGTTCCCGGGCGGCGTCGATTACCTTGATACGATCGGGATTGCGAGCCGCCAGATCAAGGTACCCGCGGTAGACGCGCTCATGAAAGTCGCGGTCCATTCTCTCGATCCGGTCCAGGGTGCCGTTTGATATCCGTCGGAAGGCTTCGTCAACCTTAATGTCCAGAAGAAAAGTCAGATTAGGCAAGAGGCCGCCGGAGGCCCAGTCGGAAACCATGGCCGCCTCGACGGGGTCCAGACCGCGGCCGTAGGCCTGGTAGGCTAAGGTTGAGTCAACATAACGGTCGCAGATGACAATCTTGCCGGCAGCCAACGCCGGCTTGATGACCTCGCTAACGTGCTGAGCGCGGCAGGCGGCAAAAAGAAACAGTTCGGCGCGGTCATCCATTTCCGGGAACCTGGCCGACAGCAAAGCGTCGCGAATAACGCGGCCGACCGGCGTGGCGCCGGGTTCTCGGCTGGCGATAACATCGCAGCCGTTTTCCAGGAGTTGTTCGTAAAGCATCATGGCTTGAGTGCTTTTACCGCAGCCCTCGATGCCTTCAAATGTTATAAAGCAGCCTTCGCCCGTGTTCTCCACTTGGCCCATTCCTTGTCAAAAAGATCCCCGCCATAGATATCGTTGGCGACAATCGCCGGAAACTCATCCATGTTTATCTCGTATATCGCCTCAGGCCCAAGCTCCGGATACGCAGCCACCTTGGCTTCTCCCACGTGCCGCGCCAGCAGGGCTCCCGCCCCGCCGGTGGCGACCAGATATACGGTTTGTCCTTCAAGCATGGCTTTCTTAGCTTGCTCTGACCGCCTCCCTTTGCCCATGAAAGCCTTTACCCCGGCCTCGATGAGCTCGGGAACGTAGGCGTCCATCCTGGCGCTGGTTGTCGGCCCGACCGCGCCCAAAGGACGGCCGGGAGGCGGCGGAGTCGGACCCATATAGAACACCAGCCGGTCTTTAAGATCGACGGGCGGCCGTCCCGCGCCTATGTCCTCGCTCAGCCGACGGCTGGAGGCGTCGCGTGAGGTAAGAACGGATCCGCTTATCAAGACCCTGTCCCCCGCTTTCAACTCAGAAACCGCCTCATCAGTCAGCGGCATCTCCAAGTATTTAACGTTTCTTGCGTCTGTCGCTTCTCGATTCGTCGCTTACGCTCCTCGCTCGAAGAATATTTATATTCTTCTTCCCCTATTCCCTTATTCCCTACAAAGTGACGCTTTTGCGCCGTAACGCGTAGCAGCTGATATCGACGGCGACCGGTATGGTCGCAATATGAGAGGGATGCGTCAAAATCCGGACTCCGAGGCAGCTGACACGTCCGCCTGTCCCCGCCGGCCCGAAACCCATCTTATTTATTTCAAGTTTCAGCTCTTCTTCCAGCGCGGCTAAACGCTCATCCGGATTGACCTCGTCGAGGGGCTTAAGAAGCGCCTTCTTGGCCAGCTCCGCAGCCTTATCCAAGGTGCCGCCGACGCCGACGCCGACAATAACGGGCGGACAGGCGTTCGGCCCGAATAGCTCGGCTTGCTCCAGAATAAACTCCTTAACGGCCGCCAGACCCTCGGCCGGGCGGATCACTTTGGCCGCGCCCGCCGTCTCGCTGCCTCCGCCCTTGACGAATACGGTGATCTTCACTTTATCACCCGGCGCGCTCTCCAGATGAATAACGGCCGGGGTGTTATCGCCCGTGTTAATCCTTTCGTGCAGCGGCTCGGCCACGACCGATTTTCTTAAGAATCCTTCCTCGCAACCGCTCCTGACACCAGCGTTGACCGCGGCCTCCAGTGGTTCTCCGGTCAGCAGGACACCTTGACCCAGCTCGATAAAAACTACGGTCACGCCGGTATCCTGACAGAGGGGGACGGTATCGCCCGCGGCGATCATAGCGTTTTCCAGCATCGTTTCCAGCGCGTCCCGGCCCAACGGCGATTCCTCAACGTCCAACGCTTTCTTTAACGCCTTGACGATGTCATCCGGCAGTTCGAAATTAGCCTCCTGAACGAGGTGACTGACCGCTGACGCTATTTCCGAAGTGTCGAGCTCACGGGCTTTCGGCATCCAAACCCTCCAGAGCGCTTCTTACATTTTCGGCCGATTCCTTGAGCGTCGCCGCTTCCGTGGCCGTCAGCGGTATATCAACGACTTTCTCAATTCCCTGTCTCCCGATAACGGCCGGAACCCCCAAACACACGCCCGAGATTCCATACTCGCCTTCAAGGCAAACCGAACAGGGTAAAGTCTCTTTTGTGTCATGTAAAACCGCTTCGACCATCTTGGCGATGCCGGCGCCCGGACCGTAAAAAGCGCTGCCCTTCTCAAGATGAGATATAATCTCCGCGCCGCCATAACGCGTCCTTTCGGCCAGTTCCGCCAGCTCGTCGGCGCCGACCATCTCCTTAATCGGCCGCCCGTCGACTGTGGCCAGGTTGACCAACGGAATCATCTTATCGCCGTGGACGCCGATGACCGCCGCTTTAACGGCAGCCGGCTTAACGCCAAATTTTTGGGATATGAAATACACGAAACGCCCGGTGTCCAGAACACCACCCATACCGAAAACTCGGGCTCGCGGCAGCCCCGTGACCGTCTTGCCCAACGTTGTCATCTCATCCAGCGGATTCGTTACGACTATGACGATGGCCTCGGGCGCGTAATCCTTAATATGGCCGGCGACGGATTTGATTACGGCCGCGTTCTTTTTCAGAAGTTCGTCGCGGCTCATGCCCGGGCCGCGGGGAAATCCAGCGGTGACGACGACAAGGGATGAACCCGCAATCTCGGAGAAATCACCCGTGCCGTGAATAGTCATATGGCTGCCGTGAATGGCCATCGCCTGCATCTTGTCCATCGATTTGCCCTTGGCGACGCCGGCCGCGATATCGACGAGGACGACGTTGGCCAGTTCCTTTTGCACGACAATATGTGAAGCGGTCGCGCCGACATTACCGGCGCCTATGATCGCTATCCGGTCCATTTAATCGTCTGTCCCCGTCTTTTTCTTCGGAGCTTTACGTTTCGGTTTCTTCTCGGCTTCGGCCGCTTTGGCCGCTTTCTTGGCTTTCGCTTCCGCCTTGGACGGACAATCGTAGTTGGGGCAGAAAATCCAAGGCGGACGGCCTTTCTGCGGCACCTTCATTTTGGGCGCGCCGCATTCCGGACAGGTCTCGCCGGTCGCGAAAACCATGCCGAACGGCGGCAGAGAATACGCGGTCGTACAATCTGGATAGCCGCTGCAGCCGATGAACCTTTTACCGGATTTCTTTGCCCGCCTGATCATCAAATCATTGCCGCAATTAGGACACTTACCGACGATACTGTCGGCCCTGATACCGTCCCAGACGCGCTGGCGGATCTCGTCCTGATTCGCGTCTATGCCTTTGACCGTGTCCACCAGCATGCCGCGGGAATCGTTAACCACCTGGTCCCTCTCCATTACGCCTTCGGCGATTCTGTCCATTTCTTTTTCTAATTCGGCCGTCATATTCGGAGACGAGATGGTGGTCGCGAATTCCTTTAAGGATCGCGCCATGGCCATTCCCAAGTTTGTCGGGGCAACCGGATCGCCGTAGACATACTGGCGGTCGTACAGATTCTGAATAATCGAGTGCCGCGTCGCCTTGGTGCCTAAACCTAACCGCTCCATCTCCTGGATGAGCGCTCCCTGGCTGTATCTCGCGGGGGGCTGCGTCTCCTTGGCCAACAGTTGTTTGTCGACAATCGGAAGAACATCGCCCGCCGTAAGGTCAGGCAAAGCCGGCGTTTGCCGTTTTAAATAATAGTAGTAGTCCCACCAGCCGGCGAAGATGGTCCTCTCGCCGCGGGCAACGAGTTCCTGACCTCCCGCGTCCATTACGGCCTTGATGCCCTCGACCCGCGCCGGCGGCGCCAATGTCCCGAAGAATCGCCTGACGACCAGTTCGTAGATCTTCCAGGAACGATCGTCCAAGGCTTCCTTTTTGGCCAGGCCGGTCGGATAGATCGGCGGATGATCCGTTGCTTGTTTTCGTCCCCGCGTCGGTTTAATCTCGGCCTGGGCCGAAATCTTTTGAGCCGCTTCGCCGAATACCGAACCGGAGAATAATCCGAGAACATCGCGCATATCCAACGACGGCGGATAGACTGTATTGTCGGTGCGAGGATAGCTGATATAACCGGCCATATACAGACTTTCGGCGATATTCATCGCCCGAGACGCGGTAAATCCTTGCGCCGAGGCCGCGGTCAGAAAGGACGTCGTGTTAAAAGGCGTCGGCGGCACAACGGAGCGCTCACGTTTGACAATAGACTTGACTTCACAGTCAGTCGGCAGGGCGTCGAAAATCGCCTTAGCCTCAGCTCCATCCGAGAAACGGTCTTTCTTGTGCGCCGCTTCGAACCTTTCTCCGTCCTTTTCCAGGGTCACCACGATCTGCCAGTATGGTTCGGGGATGAAAACAGCCCGGGCTTGTTCGCGCTCGGCTATAAGAACCAGGGTCGGACTTTGGACACGACCGACGCTTAAGAAGTTCTTACCCAATCGCTTGGACGCCAAAGAGATACCGCGAGTCAGGGTGGCTCCCCAAACTAAATCGATGTCCTGACGGGCCTCGCCCGCGGAAGCGACATTGTAGAACGGCTCTTGGAGGTGCGCAAAGGAATCTTTGATCTCCTTTTCGGTAAGTGATGAGAATCTAGCCCTTTTGACGTCAACGTTCGGACTCTTTTCCTTAACGCTGTTGATGGCGTCAACGCCGATCAACTCGCCCTCGCGGTCAAAGTCGGTAGCGATGATGACTTCGTCAACGTCCTTGGCCGCCTTCAGGAGCGCGGTCATTACCAGCTTGACGGTCGGCACCTTCACCAGCGGCGCTTTAACGAGATCAACGAGGTCGGTTTTCTCCCAGTTGTCGTAACCTTCCGGGAAATCGACCTTCAGGATATGGCCTCGCAAACCGATGACGGTTACGTCGCCGTCGCCGTCTTTGTAGCTATAAACGGGAACTCCGGCGGTTTTTTTCGCGCCCTTCTTACCGCCGGCCTGCGTAGCCTTGCCGGCTGACAGAATGTGAGCTATCCGGGACGCGACATTGTCTTTTTCGGTGACGATTAGTTTCACGTTCCAGCCAGCTCCCCGACCTGCCTGATAACCCATTCTTCCCAGGCGTCCAATCCCCCGCCGGTCGTGCAGGATACTACGAACATGTCGACGTCGGGATTCATCGAACGGATCGTCTTCTCAAACTCGTCCATGTTGAAATCAGTAAAGGCCAGAAGATCTATCTTGTTGACGACCAGCGCGTCCGCCTCGCTGAACATCAACGGATACTTGTGCGGTTTGTCGTCGCCCTCCGTTACACTCAACAACATCACTTTTTTATGCTCTCCTAATTTGAATTCAGCCGGACAAACCAAATTGCCGACATTCTCGATGATCAGAAGCTTAATTGAATCCAAGTCAATCTTGTCCAGCGCCTTGCTGATCATGCTGGCGTCCAAATGGCAAGCCCCGCCCGTGTTTATTTGCACAGCCGGCACCCCGTGGGCGGCGACCCGGTCGGTATCCACCGTCGAGGCAATATCCCCGTCGATTACCGCCAGCGGTATCCCCGCTTTTTTGGCGGCTTCCAGAGTCTTAATGACCAAGGTCGTTTTACCGGCGCCGGGACTGCTCATGAAATTCAAAACAGCCAGACCCTTTTCTTTAAAAAGTTTGGCGTTGGCCTCGGCGATCGCGTCGTTTGTGGCCAGTATGTTCTTTAGTACCGGAACTTCCACCGTTAAACTCCTGATTTGTTATGAAGTGATAGAGGTGATTTTAGTAATACTAGTGATATTGGTCAAACCTCATCACTTCCATCACTCTTCTTCACTACCATCACTTCTAGTCGATATCTATACTTTCTACGGACAACTCGCGTCCGGATATCATCTGCCCGAGTATGTCGCCGCAATTCGGACACTTTACCGACATGTCCTCGGCGGCGAAGATCGTTCCGCAGTTCGTGCATTTGGCCTTGGCCTCGATCATCTGGATGTTCAGTTGGGCGCCCTCGGCGATCGTCTCCTTAGCCATAACCTCGAAATAAGAGATTACGCAGTCAGGGACAACCTGGGACAGCGAACCGACAATCAGGTTGACCGAGTTTACCTTTTTGGCCTGACTTTTTTCCGCCGTATCCAGCACAATATCAAGAATACCTTGGGTTATCGCCATCTCATGCACGGCTTATTTTAGGATGCCAACTCCTCCATAATCAACTCGATAACCCTGGGAATCTGAGCAGCCACTGCCGGCGTCAGCTCTTCGCCCCAGTTAATCTCGCCCGGTTGGACGGCGATCAGTACTACCTCATCTGGTAAACGATCCGTTATTTCCGCCATGGTGAGTACGTCAAACAGGGTAACCTGGTGCATCGATACCTTGTTGATGAAATTCTTGGTCTTGATGTCGTGCGGGGTGAACTTAAAGATCTCCCCCGGCTCCGCGCCGGCGTTGACGATGTCGATAAGGATGATCTTGTCCCGGCCTTCCATATAATATAACAGGTCTAAACCGAGAGTGGCGCCGTCCATTAATTCGACGTTCGGCGGGATGCCCAGTTGCTCGCGCTGTTTGGCGAGTTCCTGGACGACATGAACGCCGAAACCTTCATCTTTTAAAATAGAATTGCCGACCCCGAGCACCAAAATCCGGCGCCCGGGGTCGGCTGAAGTTCCTGAATTACGAGGCATCTATTCCTTTGCGTCCTTCGGCACTATGCTCAGAATCATGTATTTAAACTGACCGAAGTCCTCGAACAAGGACAGGTACACGTGGATCGCCACGATGAGTATGAACACCCACATCGTGGCAAAGTGCCACACGCGCACCATCTCAAGCCCGCCCACAAAAGCCGTTAGCCATGTGAAATAGCCCTGAGTCGGCGTATATAGGGCAAACCCTGTCATAGCCTGGATGATGATCAGCGGCACGAAGGCGATATAAGCCAGCCGCTGGGGCGGATTATAGGTACCCTGAACCTCCTTCGGCAACTCCTTCTTCAAGAAAAGGTAGTACGCGAGCGTGCCGAACAGGTTCCGCCAGAGGATCATTCCGAGGCCGAACATCTTGTAGTCCCTGCTCCTGGAAAGGAACGCCATGGACAGCCTGATGATGAGGTTGAAAATCAGCACGTACATCGCGACAAAGTGCAGAAACCTCATCGTCGCCATCGACCCTTGGAAGAAGGGATAGTGGATGTAGAAGCCCGTGAAAATCAGGATTAACATACTGACCAGGTGCAGCCAGTGGTAAATCCGCGCTTCAGCCGGGTGCGTTATTTCACCAGACATTCTCCCCCCTCCTTTAGGTCACTTTGAACTTCAGGATCTCATTGGTTTTGGGCTCGATGATATGAACCGAGCAGGCCAGACACGGGTCAAACGACCTGACGACCCGAACCACGTTGATCGGATTGTTCGGATCCGGTACCGGCGCGCCGATGAGGGCTTCTTCAACCGGACCGCGTACGCCTTTGTCGTCGCGAGGACAGAAGTTCCAGGTCGAGGCGTTGACGATCTGATACGTGTCGATCTTGCCGCCCTTGATTGTAACCCAGTGCCCGTTCGCGCTGCGGGGCGCGTCGGTTATACCGGCGCCCTTGCCTTCCGACGGAACCGGCTTGTCGTCGCAGACTTCTCCGTCAAGGTTTTTGGCCAGCTCGTCCAGCCACAGCGGGATCGCGTCGGCCAGCATCTTCGTTTCGTACGCGCGAGCCGCGTGGCGGGCGACGGCGCTCGGCCACAGACCGATCGTGCTCGCCAGTTCCACAAAGCCGGGATCCTGCATTATGAGCATCCTGGCCAGAGGGCCGCCTTCGTGCGGCTTGCCGTCGTAGCGCGGCGACTTCAGGAATGAGTAAGCGCCGGACTTTTTGGGATCCGGGTCCGTCTTGCCGACGGCCGGTTTCAGTCCGGTCGGGCTCTTGTAATAAGCGTACTTGACGTCTTCGGTGATCTTCTCCTTGTCCAGATCCTTAACGTTCTTGAGGTCCAGATCCTGGACGACGCCGGATTTGAAGAAGCGGTTCTTTATGTCTCCGCTCTTCTTCATGTCAAACGCGCCGTATCCAAGGAAGTTCTTGACGCCGAAACCGACCTTGAGCTGGTGGATCGGCAGCAGGGGCCCAGTGCCGAAGGTGATAACGTCCTTGACATAGACATTTTCCAGCCAAGGAACGACTCTGGCTAATACCTGCTGCGTTTGAGCGATCTTGTCCAACGTCGGCCTGATGCCGACGCCGCCGGGAACGACGTTCTGGAAGAACGGCATCCGCCCGGCCCATAAGGCGGCGATGTCGTGCAGCTCCTTGCGGATTTCCAGCGCCTGCAGGTAGTGCGAGACGGCTGTCGTAACAAGGTCCGGGTCGTTAACCATGAACGCGTCCGGCTCGTACCTCGGAGTCAGCGGATAGGTGTCGTTCGCCTGTACCAGGCTGACAATCTTATCCTTGACGCCTTTGAGCGCCGGGTCGTTCCCGGAGTAGCTGGCCACCGCCATGATGTCGATATAGTCTAGCGCCGACAGATGATAGAAATGCAGCGGGTGGTCGGCCAGCCAGTCCAGAGCAAAGATCAAGTTCCGGATGATCCTCCCGGCGTCGGGGGTTACCGCGCCGAAAGCCTCGTCAATGGCATACATTGACGTTATGCCGTGGATCGTGTTGCAGACGCCGCAAACGCGCTGCGTTATCCTCAAGGCGTCTCGCGGATCCTTGCCGACAAGAAGCTGCTCAAAGCCGCGGTACATAGTGCCGCTGGTCCAAGCGTCCTTAACGACGCCATTCTCGACCTCGACCTCGATCTTGAGGTGGCCTTCTATCCTGGTAACCGGATCAATGATTACTTTCGCCATTACTTCTCACCTCCCTTTCCGCCAACCCTGCCGGTGGCAAAGTTGCCGACGAGGTGAGCGCCCAGGCCGATGGCCGTGGCCACGCCGAGCACCTTAGCGATGTTGTCTGCGGTCGTCTGGATGCCGAAAAGATTAATGCTCGGCACCTTTTCGTACAGCGGCGACAAGCCGGCATAGAACTCCGGCTGCGTACAACCGATGCAAATGCCGTGGGCGCTGATCGGCCAGGCCGTTCGGCCGTTCCAACGACGGATCGGGCAATCGGAATAGGTAACGGGCCCCTTGCAGCCCTTCTTCACGAGACAATAATTCTGTGTCGCGGTGCCGCCGTCCGCCGGAGCGATCGCGGCCTTGTCTCCCCATTTCTCCACGTAGAGACCGGCTTCGAAAGCGGCGCGCCTCTCGCAGTTGTCGTGGATTATCTGGCCGAAGAACATCTTCGGACGTCCGTAGTTATCTACATCCGGAGCCTTCTTGTTCAGTAGATAATACACGACCGTACCGACCAGCCAATCCGGATTCGGCGGACAGCCTGGTACGTTTACGACAGGAGTCGAGCCCTTGTAGGCGCCGCCCTTGTTGGTGCCGTCGAACGCGACGCCCTTGGCGCCGGTGACAGCCTGATTCGCCCGCGGAATCCCGCCAAAAGAAGCGCAGGTTCCCGTGGCGATGACGACGGCCGCGTTATCGGCCGCGTTGGTGATCCAGTCCGTGCATACCATCGGCTTCCCGTCTTTCTCGCCGAAGGCGGCATAGAGACCGTCTTCCTTGTCCGGTATCGCGCCTTCCCACAAGAGAACATATTTGCCTTTCATGTCCTTCATGGTGTCCTCGATGACCTTGATGGCCATATCGCCCGAGGCGGCCATGATGTTTGGCTGATACCGCACGGAGAGGATGTCGAGAACCAACTGTGCAGCGTTTGGATTACTTGAGTTCAGAAAGGAAATGGCGCAGCCTGTGCAATTTTGGCCCTGCAGCCAAATGACAGGCGGCTTCGCGGCAGCGCCCTCGAGCGCTTTAGCGATTTGAGGGATATAGCTCTGCGATAAACCCATGATGGTCGCGGTCGCTCCGCAAACCTTCAGAAAATCGCGGCGACTAAGTCCTTTAAAGGAATCGCCCACTCCGTACACCTCCTTGTGATCGGTCGATAAATGTCAGAGTAGAACGTCACCCCCTTCGCCAACGTTTTGCAAAAAAAATTACATTTTCAAGTAGAATCTTGCAGGTTAGGTTACTGCTAATCTATACATACAGCAAGTGATTGTCAAGCGGTTTCGGTCTGCGGTTTGGGCGCCACAAGCCCCGCCAGGAAGCAGCTTAAGATGTAGAATATCAACATCGGCCCGGCCATAACGGCCATCGTTATCGGACTCCAGTCCGGGGTGATGACAGCCGAGATTAGCAGGATGATAAGTAACGCGTATCGCCAGCTGCTCCTGAGCTTTTGCGGCGAAATAACGCCCAGCCGGACCATTAACAAGACGAACAGGGGCGTTTCAAAGGATATGCCGAAACCTAGCAAGAACCAGCCGGCGTACGTGACGTACGAACTCGCGCTGACGCTGGCTTTCATAATCTCGCCGGCCTGCGCCAAGAGCCAAGCCGTGCTGATGGGCATGATGAACCGGTAGCCGAAGGCGACTCCGCCGACAAATAGAATAATCATGGAAACGATGATCGGGAAGATCAGACGTTTTTCCTTCTTCTTCATGCCGGGCGCGGCAAAGGCCAGTATTTCGTACAGGATGACCGGCAGAGCCAGAGCCATCCCGGCAAAAAACGCGACTTTGACTTTGACCAGGAAGGGTTCCATCGGTGAAAGAAAGACAAGGTGCAGGTTTCCGGCGGGTTTTATAAGGACTCTCAACAGAGGAACGGAGAAAAACAGGCTGCCGCTGAAACCGACCGCTACGGCGAGAGCCGAGACCATCAGCCTCTTGCGAAGCTCCGCGATATGCTCCAGAAACTTCATTCTGTTATCGGCCACAGCTTAACCCCTTATCCGCATAAAAAAGCCGCCCGGCTGGAAGGTTGGTGCTTTGGGTAGGCCGGGCAGCTGGTTGTTGTATGAGTATCAAAAAACAACGCGTGTTTTACGCGTCGCTTTTGTCCGTATCCTTTTTCTCCTCGGCCGGTGCTTCAGCCGCTTTTTCAGCCGGCTTTTTCCCTTCGGCCTCGTCGCCCTCCGTACCTTTTCGGATCGACCTGATGCCATCGCCGAGAGCCTTGCCCAACTGCGGCAGCTTCGACGGTCCGAAGATTATGAGGACAATGACAAGTATTATGATGATTTCCGGTAGTCCAAGACCAAACACTTAACGTTCACCTCCCGGGACGCGTTCGCGTCCCTCCCGATTAAGGGTCATACGAATACCTGCTACTTTACTCTACAAAGTGAAACATTGTCAACTTTGTTACGTGCCAAAACGCCTGCTATTGCTGCGTTTGCGTAGTGCCTGAAGCGCTCGTTTGGCTGAGCTGAGAACGAACCTGGTCGGCCAGATTCCCGGTCGGTTGAATGGCTAAAAAACGCTCCCAGGCGAATTTCATATTCGGTACGTCATTCTTAGCCTGATAGACGACACCCATATTGAACCAGGCCATAGCCTGGTCGGGTTTCTCGGACGTTACCTGGCTGAATATCTCCAACGCTTTGTCGTTTTGCTTAAGCGCGAAATAGGACGCGCCCATATCCGTCATAGCGTCGTAGTTCTTCGGGTCAAGCTTGAGCCCTTTCTGGTAATAGGTTATGGCATTCTGATATTTTTGCGTATCGTAATAAAGGTTGCCCAGCTCGAAATAGTCCTTGGCGGTGACCGACTTCGGCGTTTTGTTGATCTTGTCTTTCAGCTGAAGGATGCGAGCCTGGGCTTGCGCGTCTTCCGAGGCGGCGCCTCCCTGGAAGATCGAGGTAAAGAGATCGCCCATAGCCCCGATGTTGAGCGACGGGATATAAGCAAGGATAAATGCCAGGACGATGACTATCGCGCCGACTTTGATCCAGACGGAAGCCCGCGCCTTATCGAGCATTATCATTTTGAAACCTCCGGTTCCAAGTAGTTGGCAGTTGGCAATTAGTAGTTAGTCTAACAAGAACCTCGGCAATCATCCAACCGCTAATGTCTAACAACTAACCACTAACGACTAACTGCTAATTATATCTGTCGATTACGAATTCGCCGATGGCCGTAAGCTCGACCTTTAGCGCTTTCTTACTTATATTTTCGATACCGAGGAAAGCGCGGTCAAGATAATCGCGAGCCTCAGCTCTGGCTTGGTCGACGCCTCCCGAGTCCTTGATAATCTCGATAGCCTCGTTCACCGTTTCGTCGTCCAAAGGACCGGCGGTTTGAATTATCTCCTTGAGGCGCTGGCTGTGTTTCCTCGCTAAAGCATAGATGACCGGCAAAGTAACGGTTCCGTCGCGGATGTCTCCCCCCACCGGTTTGCCCAATTTCGCCTCATCGGCCGTGACGTCAAGAATGTCGTCGAAGACCTGGAACGCCATCCCCAGGCATTCCCCGTATTGCTTCAAAGCTTTGATGTCGGCCATGCCCGCTCCGCTCACCCTGGCGCCGAACTCGCAGCAAGCCGCGAAAAGCGCCGCCGTCTTATAGCAGACGCGCCGGTTGTATTCCTCTATGCTTAAAGCCGTGTGGCGCAAAGCCCGTTGCTGCATTAGTTCGCCCTCGCTCAATAAGGCCGCGCAGTCCGTCATACCTTTCATAACGAACGGTTCCGATTTATCGCAGAGGGCGGTAAAAGCCTCTGTTAACAACATATTGCCGGTCGCGACGGCGGTCTTCTCTCCCCAACGCGCGTTGACGGTTTCCCGGCCGCGCCTCAAACCGGCCTCATCCAGCACGTCGTCGTGGACTAGGGTCGCAGTATGCAGCAATTCCGTGGATAAGGCGACCGGCTCAAGTTTGTCGTAGTCGTATATCCCTGCTTGACCGGCGATCAATGTCAACACAGGGCGGAGCCTTTTACCTCCGGCCTCAACCGTATAACCGGCCGGCTCCCTTAGCTGTCCGGGATACGCGTTCAGGATACCGGACAGAGCGGTCTCGACCCGCTCCAGGTCAATGGCGATTCGCTGGGGGATAGGATAGGGTTTCAATCAGTCTCCGGCGCCGAACATCAACTTGATGATCCGCGGTATGCGAAACTTGGTCAGTTGGGACATGCCCCACTCGAGTTCCTGTTTGTCGGCCACTGTGGAAATACTGGAGTCGTCAACCTCTTTCTTAAACTCCTTGAGGCGCCGGGCAATCGAGGCTTTGTCCTCCGACTCCATAATCTCGTCGACGCGCCTCATAATCTCCCTGGCCTGAAGGATTCTGGCCTCGGTCTCCTCGGCCGTTTTTTCATCGACGGCGCCTACTTGTTTTTTCAGCCGGTTGAGCTCAAATGCCGAATCGTAGGTCGCTTTAACGATCGTGTCGCGGTCCATCCACCTGGTTTCGTAATTCATAATATATTTCCAGCTCGGCTGGGTAAGCGCCAGCCGATGTTCTTCCAGCGTCCGGCACTTCAGAATATAGCCGTGTTCTTCCGGGTTGACGAAAGCGCGGCTGCCGGGATCGAGGAACGGAGCCAGAGGCGAGATAAAAGGCAGAAGTCTCTTGTCGTTGTTGAATTTTCGATAGAGTTCACGGCAGTATTCGACGGTCGCCATGGTCTTGTCATAGGTCTGTTCGGGCATGCCGACCATGAAATAGAGGTCAAACCGCTCGCAATTCTTATGCTTCAGCGCCGCCGCCAGGCAGGCCTCGAAATCGGTATTCGTGTAGCCTTTGCCGATGGCTTTTCTTACCTCTTCGTCGTGCGATTCCACGGACATCTCGTAGCTGTAATCGTGGAGATACTTGTCGACCAGGTCGAAAATCTCGGGATCCGGCGGGGCGTAGAATTCAACAATAATCTTGTTGGGTATCTTCAGGTCGCGAAGACCCTTTAAGACGGCCTCTGTATACTCCCGCCCGGCGAGCATGGGGTCGCCGAGAAGGAAGATCGGGCCACGCGACAGGTGGCTGATGGTCCTGACGTCGTTAAGGAAGGCTTCCGGGGTGCGGAACGCCATCTCCGGCCGGTTCATCGTATTCTTGAATGTAAAGCAGGAGCCGCCGCAAAAGACACAATTCAACTTGCAGCCTCGACCGATAAAGGCGGCCATGATGTTGTAGCGCGTCCAATCCATAAAAGGAATGACGCCGGTAAAATCGCGATAACGGAAAACCGACCGGACCATCTCGTTATAGCCGATGGTGAATTCGTCGATGTCGGCCGGCACGTTGCTAAACTCGTTGACCACAACTTGGCCGTCTTTCTTCCAGGTCAAGTTGGGGATAGTGGATAAATTGCCGCCACTTTTAACGGCCTCCACCAGCTGACGCATCGGCTCCTCGGTGGTGTCGCCGCGCATGACGAAATCGATCTCCGGCCGCTCGATCAGCTCCAGATGAAAATATGACGACGAAAAACCGCCGAAGACGACCGGCGTTTTCGGGTGATGTTTCTTAACGATCTTGGCAATCTCTACCGATCCGTGGCAGTGAGGCATCCAGTGCAGGTCGATGCCGAATATGGCCGGGCTTTTCAATTTGCCGATGAATTGATCGGCGTCGAAAGTCGGGCTTTTTAACATCTGCAGCGCCAGATTAATGATCCTGACGTTAAGGCCGTTCTTCTGGAGATAATGGGAAATACTGGAGAAACCGACAGGGTACATCTCAAAAATCGGCGTCGAGGGCACCAGGTCGCTGACCGGCCCATAGACGATAGACTCTCGCCTAAAATCGTACACGCTAGGCGCGTGCAGCAAAACAAGGTCAGGCTGGGTCGCTGAAAACAGCATTCTCTATCTCCTTTGAAATTTCATCGGGCAAATCGCCGGACGCGGCGTTATTCCCGCTTAGCAAGCGGCCCAGCCGGTACGCGGCGACATTGAAAGCCGCCAACCTGTCGGCCCTGTCCGGAGCTTCCGGATAAGCGTAGCCCTCGCTTATCGAAGCGAGGGCCTCGCACAAAATCTTTACCAGTCTGTCGTCGCGTAGTGTAACCACCAAGGCTAACGCTCTCACGTAGAAAGAATCGGCCGTGACCAACGCTATGTTCGCCGCGGGTTGTCCGTAAGCCGCGGCCGGTTGTCCGGCGCCGAAATGTTTGCGCACTCCGGCGGCAAGAAGCTCCAGGGCTATCGCCACCGGCCTAAGTTTCTTCAGGTCGTAATGACCCCCCGCGGCGGCTTTGAGCACGATAACGGCGCGGCGCGGCCCCTCTTCCCGCCACAGCTTGAGGTCCGACTCGGCCGAGTCGGATCGCTCGGCTATTTCCCGCGCAATCTCCTTATTCAGGGATTTTATGTCTCGTTCGATATAATCCATAGCTTTTAATTATACTGGGTATCAGGGCTTGGGAACAAGTTCGAGAGAGACCGGTCCGCTGGCGGTGTGTTTAATCGGAGGCGGCTCGGTACGGTCGAAAAGCGCCAGACCGAACATATAATAGACCGATTGACCGGGGTCCGGTTTGAACGGCATGTCGTCCTTATGGGCGGTGTCCAGTTTGCGTGACATTTCCACGTACCACCAGCCGTCTTTCCAAACACCGTGGCCGAGCACGTCGGCCGCGCTCCCGGTCGGCGCTCCGTAAAAATAGACGAACGGCTCCTTGTCGCCCGCTTGAAAAATCTTATACGTCGTGATGTCTTCCATCTGCGTGGAATTGGGATAAGGGGTGTTCTCTACGGTTAGACCGTCGACGAGCTTCTTGGTCGGCCGCGTCGGCGCAATACGCTCGACCGGCGTCTTATAACCGTTTTTCAAAAAACCGGGTTCGCCCTGGTCGCGCTTACGCGCCGCCTTCATCAGCGTTGGATCGACCGAATCGTCAAGAAATCTGTCTTCGACGAAACCGTAGACATTGGTTATGCCGGCCAACCAGAACCAGACGTCTGTTTTTTCCTTCCGGCTGTTGGTCGCCATATACCAAAGATTCTCATCTTTATTCTCCGTATGGCAGACGGCGCCACAACCCTTGATATTGAAATAAGCTACCGAGTCGCCGCGGTCCCACAGGATGGACATTTTGTCCTGTTCGGGGCCGTTTGTCCACTTTGTCCCGTCGAAGTGCCAAGTCTTAGACACCTTGTCCTCAGTGGCGTCCTTCCACTTAAGCAAGAAATGGATGTCTTTGGCGCCGTACACCGATTTCATATAGGCGTCCGGTCCGCCGGCGGTGAGCACCTTGGTGAATTTACCTGTTTTCCAGGCCTTTTCAGTCAACTGACCGTCGGCTTTGATTTTTTCTCTAGTATATGTCGAGGGAACGATAAGCTTTGTCTGCGGTTTAGCGGCGCTAGAACAACCGGCTAGTAATACAACTGCCAGAAGACAGGCAGTGAGGGTAATGGTCCACCACGCACGATTCTTCCTGGATTTTGTTACTGGTTTACAAGGCACGATTTTAGCTGAAGCGAAAGCAGCGTCTGAGTTCCTGCGCCCGCATAGAACGCGGGCCCAGGATGACTCTTTACGATCTTGCGGGCGCCCCAGGATGACGGTTCTATGTTTTTCGGTATCTGGCATTGATTCTCTCCACTTCGTCTGATGCTCCTCTGGGCACCCACGGCATCTCCCGGGAGCCCGGCTCCCATTCGCCCCATTCTTCCAGCGTTGTCGGCGGGCTTAAACCGGCTTTCATGGCTAAGTCATATAACGGCGCGTGCGGGAAAGGCAGGTACAGCGAGACGGTGGTTTCCGTGGTAGACCCGGCTGCCCGGCATGCCTCCATAAGTTGTCCCGCCCCTGTCAGCTCAACATCAAAAGACCACCCGTAAGCTCCACCCGGGGGGAAACCAACCAGGATCGACAGCTTTAGACCGATGTCGTGCTTAGCCAACATCGCCGCCAGGCCGGCGGTGTATTCTCCAAGTTCGCCGTAAACGCCGGCAGGCGAACGGCTGATGGCCCCGCAGCGGGGCTCCAACCCGATGAATATGCTTGTCAAACCGCTTATTCTCATTATATCCCAAAAACCGTCGTCGAACCTGAGGACGTCTTCCAACCGTCCTGTCGGCATACCCCACCTTATCGCGGCTGAGCGGTTGATCAAACCCGCGGCGAATTCTCGGGCCCGGTCCCCGTCGACGAAGAAGTTGGCGTCGTCCATCAATAGACCGTCAACTTCGAATCCGGCTTTCAGCTTCTGTGCGTCTTCGACCATACGGGACGGCGTATAGGCGCGCCAGACTCCGCCCGAGACCAGGCTCTGGGCGCATGACGGACAAGCCTTGGGACACCCCCGGCTGCTCACATAGTTAATGGTACGCGGGGATATCTCGTCTTCGAAGACGTATTTCTCCATATCCAGCAGGCCGTAGTCTAGCGGAGGATAACGGTTGATATCTTTTAGGCGGGCGACGCCGTTGTTGACCACGCGATTGTCCGCCTTAAACACCAAGCCCTCGACACTCTTATAAGACATCTTGCCTGACAAGCAGGTAACCAATTCAAAAAGAACGTCTTCGCCCTGGCCAGCGACGGCGATGTCGATCAGGTCGTGCACGGCGACCTGTTCCGGGAATATGGTCGGGTGCCAACCACCCCAGATAACGGGCAAGTTAGGAATCGCCTCCTTGGCCAGCTTGGAGGAGTTAAGAGCTTGTTTGATCTGTGGACCCGTCATGACCGAAACGCCGTAACAAAGGGCGTCTTCCTTGTGCGCCGCGAAGAACGTGGCGTGTTCGGCCGGGTCGCGCGGCAGGATCCTGACGGTGAAGCCGGCTTTCGTTAAAGGTCCGGCGATTGCCAGCAAGGCCAGCGGCGCCCTGGTTGACGGTTTATCCAGGACGGGCGGCGGTGAGTATAGCAGGATTGTTTTTTTCACGTTGTTTTATGGCTCCAATATCAATGTTACAGGACTGCTGATCGTATGATTGAACCGGGTGTCGTTGAACAAAGCCAGACCGAAGACGTTAACCGCCACGGGTTTGTCCGGATCCGGCTTAAACTGCACATCGTCTCCGTGTTTTGTGTCCAGTTTCCGCCCGAACTCAAGCGTATACTTGTTGTCCGACCAGACGCCGCGACCGACGATGTCCATCCGGCTGCCGGAGGGACGTCCTTCCGGGAAATCCTCCTTGTTCTTTTCGTTGGTCAGGTCGAAGTAGACCATCATCGGCAGTTTGTCGCCCGCATTGAAGATCGAATAATCGGTTATCGGCACCATGTCTTTCATGTTGGGAAACGGGTTTTTCGACAAGTCGTAACCGGGTCGGGGCGTATAGGCCGGCTTGACTACACCCTGGGCTTTCTCCTCGGCGGTCGCCGCGTTCGGATTACGGGTGAACCATTGTTTGGTCCCCTCGTCGCCGCCGTCGAAGACCAGCGACAACGTGACCATGTTCGTCGTCTCAGGGCGTTGCCGGGCTTCTTTGGGCGCGGAGAACAGCCCGTCGTCAACGGTATTCTTTTCATTCATGATTCCGGGCGCCCACTTCCAGGCGTCGGCCATATAACCAATGCCCGGCCACGGACCTTCCTCCGTGCGCTGGCCGGTCACAATCATCCAATCCTTGCCTTTTGAATCTTTATGGCAGATCGCCGAGCAGCCGAGTTTGTCGAAGCCGGGGATGGAGTTGTTCATGTTCCAGATGAAACCGATTTTGTCGTCCGTGTCGTAGTTGCGCGTCCATTTCTGTCCGTCGTATTCCCACCACAAAACACCGGTTTGCGGCGTAGTATCCTTCCAGGTGACCAAGAAGTAGACGCTGTCTTTGGTGTAAACAGATCTGATAACGGCGTCAGGACCTCCCCTGGTGGAAATGTTCGCGGCCGGAGCGTTTTTCCAGACCTCGTCATTACCGTCGGCATTGAGCTTTGGCCCTTTGTCAACTTTTACTGATTTTACTATCAGCTCAGTGGGCGCTTTTACGTTACCAGTAGCTTTGTTAGCTGCCTTGTTTGAAGTACAGCCAACCAAAATGAATAGGATTATGGGGAGGATCCACCAAACACGATTCTTCCTGAACAGAAAGCTACGTCTCAGTTCCTGCGCTGACTTCGTCAGCCCAGGATGACGCTTATCGGATTTTGTTTCTATTCTTGTTCTACTATTCACTCTTCACTTATCACTTTTCTCACTTTGTTATCTCCAGACTTATCGGCCCCGTGCTTGTGTGATTCACTACCGTCCGGTCGAAAACAGCCACGTCAAATACATAATACCTTGCCGAGCCCCGCGTAGCCTTAAAGTTGATATCGTCGTCCCGGCCCGTGTCCAGCTTGCGGGCAAACTCGACCGTCCAGCGACCGTCTTGCCAAACGCCCTTGCCCTTGATGTCGTCGCGGCTGCCACCCCATTGAGCGTCAAACGGATGGAAGATGATATACGGGATCTTGTCGCCAGTCTTAGGAAAAGTGTAGTCGGTTATCTCTTCTACCTGGTCAAGTTGCGGATAAGGGGTGGTTTCGACCGTCAGCCCGGATTTCAACCGCCATCGCGGCCTGCCGGCCGGGTCAGACGGCGTCGTGGCTTCGTTCAGCTCCAGCGGAGCTTTGACCGTGAAATCGTCGTGCCGCCGCCGGATGACCGGCTTAACCACCGAGGGATGCTTCAAATATATCTCCTGCACGCCAAAATAGTAGTCATTGCCTGCGCCCCGCACATTGCTAATGCCCAGCGACATATCCCATATATCGCCGCGCTGTTTGGCGCCCGGCCAAATCTCCCCTTTAGGCGTAGCCGGGCCTTCGATGACCATAGCCGGACCTTTGTCGCCCTTATGGCAGACAACCCGGCAGCCTTTTTTGTTAAAACCGCTGATTGAAAAATCAATATCCCAGAATATAGCGACAGCGTCGTCTATCGGCCCCTTCTTCCAGATTGTTCCGTCAAATTCCCACACCTCATCGATGCTGTCATTGGTCGCGTCGTCCCATGAGAGCATGGTATAAATCATGTCTCCGGATACCGCGGCTTTCACAGTAAGTTCGGGGCCGCCGGCGTTCACTGTCAACGGCTTGGCCTGCTTCCAGAAGGCATCGTTTGCTTGACCGTCTAAGAGAGGAGCGCCGGTAGCGTTAGCGACTGACAGCACGCGGGAAGTCGGGGACTTAGACTCCGGTTCTGCTTTCGGTTTACATCCCGGCAGGATTATCGCGACAAGAACTGTCGCAATCAATATGTATATGATTCTCAAGGCACGACTATGGCTGTGCGGTGTTGTTGGCTTACAAGGCACGATTATCCCTGGATTTTGTTTCTGATCTACAGGGCACGATTTTTGCTGGAGCGAAAGCTGCGTCTAAGTTCCTGCGCTCGCAAAATACGCGAGCCCAGGATGACTCATTCATGTATCCTGACCCAGGATGACTCTTTTTCGCATATTTTTTCGGATCATTCAAACCGCAATATAACCGGTCCGCTTAAAGCGTAGCCTTTGCCGTCGTCGCGGACGATCGCGGCGAAGGCGGTCTCAACCCCCACGACGAGCACGACGTCGTCGGGGTATCCGGTGTCGCGCTTGCGGGCGAACTCG